>CALGAA010000397.1 GCA_937952445.1 uncultured Bacteroidota bacterium
TAGGTGACAGATAAACCTACCAGTTCTGTTAGGCAAGCTCCAACTTCCCAGCGGAATGCTGGTAATTGCTTAGCATCCGCAGCGGAGCGTAGGATGCTCACCTGGGATCGCAGAGCCCCAGCTCTGCGGAAAAAATCCTTGATTTTTTCATCTTGCAGGATGGCGGACTTGTTCCGACATCCGTCGTTTTCCACTGTTAAAAAAAGGTCTACAGTCAGGATACAACAATTAAGGAAAATATTACTAAAACAGGAAACCATCGTTGCCAACCAGCTTCCCAGCGGATTGCCGGTAAATACGATTTGCTTTAGCCGCTTACTACACCTAAATTTATTGTCGGAGTTTACCTCCCAGTTGCAAGGTGTGATCCAAACGTCATGCACCGCCCGTCATTCCGGGCTTGACCCGGAACCGGACTTGATCCGAACGTCACTCCGGACTTGATCCGGAGTCAACCTCCACCTTTTGCCGCCACGACCCTCAGCCTCTTGTAGTCCGCGTACCATTTCCCGTCCCGGAACAAGGTCGGTCTGACTTGTTCCTGCACTTCGTGCATGAAATCGATCCGGGCATTGAGGGACACATCCGCAAAAAATCCCTCGGCAAACATTTCCAGCCAATCGATGATGCCGGCATCCGAATCCTTGAGTTCCGTGGGCCGGTCGTAATGGTGGGCGTAGATCACCCGGAATCCCGCCGCTTCGAGTACAGACGCGTATTCCCCGATCGTCGGAAAGTACCAGGGGAAGTATGTGCTCTGAGGGGTATAACCGTGCTCCGCCATCACTTGCTGCAAGGTATGGGCGATGGTCGCTACGTTGCCCTGACCACCCATTTCCAGTACCAGCCGGCCACCTGGTTTGAGGTTGTCGTACATGGATCTCGCTGCTCCGTTATAGTCCTTCACCCAATGCAGGGCTGCGTTGGAAAAGATGGCATCAAACGGTTCGGGGAAGGAAAAATCAGCCGCGTCCATGACCCTGAAATCGATGTGAGGATAATTTTCCCGGGCTGTTTGGATCATATCCGTGGAATAGTCCATCCCGACGACTTCTCCAGCCAATTCCGAGATCTCACTGGCCAATTGGCCCGTTCCGCAGCCCAGGTCAAGGATACGTTCATTTTTCGCGGGATTCAAAATTTGAATCAGGTCGTGTCCGTATTGGGACACAAAATCGTGTTTGTTATCGTACAAATCGGAATTCCAAGTTAAGGAGTTAAGAGTCATAATGTGCAGTATTTAAGTTGTCAGGTTCTAAAGTTAAAAATCAATTCCACAAACTTTTGATCCATCTGATGCGATTATCCAGTGTGCAGTTGCACGATATTTTACTTAAGGATTTTGTAATCAATGGAATATGGAAGTGTATCTTCCCAGGGGTTCTGATCCGTTCAAAATGTTAATGCAAGGTTAAAAACCGTTTTTGACTGACGTTTACAAAATGTTACGGGTCTTTATATTGATCACGGACACTTATTCCGGTGGAAAGGGTATTGAATCCCTGTTCGGATTCACGGAAACATTCGATTTATTGAATTCGGGGTGTGATTTGGATCGCAGTAGATTGATATTAATAAATCATTTTAAAAATAAGAAAACCTAAGAAATTACTAATATTTGGATTATTTATTTTGATCTCTTCGTGTGAAAAGGATATGAAACAGTATAATTTGAAGGGAGTAGAATACCTTATTGGATATAAAAGATGATCAAGGAACCCGTTACCTCAATGCGTGTGATTTCACTAACGGAGAAGCGAGTTATAGTGGATCCATTTATATTGATGAATATGAGTGGGATATCCCTTATTCTGCCTCTTCAAATTGGTATATAGAAAGTGTCAATAGCCCATTTATCCCGTACGAAACGGTAGAAATAGATTATTATGAGGATCCACCCCCTTCAACTGAAGCTATACGTGTCCGCGCCGGGAATGAATGCGGTTGGAGTTTGTGGCAAGAGAAAACCTGGACGGTAATAGATCAGTGTATTTCATTTACTAAGGATTCTGCTCAGGTAAATGAGTCGAATGACTCGGATGCATCCATAAATCCAAATGAAATCAATTCACTCAACATAGAGCTTTATCCAACAGTTTCGAATAATGCAATCCAGGTCCAGTGGACAGAGGGATACAATGATAGAATGTACAAAATTTCAGTATTTGATCGACATGGTAAACTCGTACGTGAAATGCCAAATATCTCTACAAATCAATATGATTTGACTGTTTACGATTTACCTTCCGGATTGTATTTCTGTCGGGTTAATCAGGGAACAATAATTTCCTGGAAGAGGTTTGTGGTAATAAAATAAAACTAAATATAATATAAAAACAATTGGCTGTCAGATGTAAGAAGATATTATGATTAAACAAATATTAATAAGATAAAATATAAATAAATTATGAAAGTGAAATTATTGCTCTTGGCAATCCTTTTTTGGAGTGCTTCGTGTGAAAAGGATGATGCCAAACAATATAACCTAAGAGGAATTGAGTATCCTCCAGGTCTTACTGTGGTAGACCTTACTTCTGAAAACGATTGTAGTCTTTCAAAGTGTTCTGAAAGGCGAATAACCCGGTTGGTGGCTAATAATGTCATAGCCATAGTGAGTGATGATTCAACCTTACAGATTTCCGTATCTTCTGATGCCGGAATAAAACTTAGAACCTGCACAAAAATAGATTCAGCATTTCTCGGAGACTGGGATACCGGCATTCCTCGAGTTAAATTGAGTGGAGACATTTATGATGGATGTGGCATTCTTGATTATGATTATTCCATCGGTGAATATTATTTAATTAAAATAGATGCAATTGAGAAATTTTGAAATATAAATAGTGAAATTCATCAATGACATCAAGAAGAATTTCAGTACAAGCAGGTAGGTGCCCCGACCACCTTCTATTTCTGTTTGAAATTCCGTATATTTACATAGAATAAGATTGTTATAGTTGCTATGAAGAACAGGAAAATGGCGATGGTTGCCCAACAGGTCAAAATGGTGGAAGTAGACCTGCGTGACATCCAGTTTTGATTAGACCGACCGGTGGCTGAACGGATTGCCGAGGTGACACGCCTGCGTAGAGCATATTATAATTGGTTATTTGGAACCATCTCTCACATATGGAAAAAACAATCACGCAATGGAACCATGAATCGTGAACAGGATTTTATCGATTTCATAAACATCTAAACGAGCTTCTGTGAAGTAGATGGTGGTCGGAGCGTATGCCCTATCCGTTTACGGCAGGCCGAGACAGACAGGAGACCTTGATATATGGATATAGCGCGATTCTGAAAATGCTCGTAAGTATGCTAAAAAGTATAAGTGAATTGAATACCCGGCAATGCTTTTGATAAAATCAACGACTCCGAACTGAAACTCTTTTGAACAACATTTTGATGGAATCCGGGTAGGGGTAGGAATCCTATGTCCAATTTCAATGCCCTGGTTTGGTTTTTGCTGGAAGCAATAAATAAGGTAATGCTTCCAGTCATGCGGATGGGCCGAAGGTTCGATCCATATTTTATCTGGAGCTAGGTCGGAAGCTGGAGCCTCCAGTATCCCAGGCTACGCCGCATCTACCTTCTCACTGACAGCAGAACGATAAATACCTATGATGGTATGACCTTCAGGGCGAATATAAGTCGTTTGAAATCTGGCGTTAAACCTGATCGTAGATCTGAATCTCCACTACAAAATATAAAAAATACCTACATTTGGCACAGTGAATTCAAACGTTCAATCATCCGGTTCGGACACCGCGCTTATGGTGTTTTCCCTTTCTTCCCGACGGGAGAGGGAACGAAAGACCTTTTTCTCTGACCATAACCAGGTCGGAGATCAGCTGCTCATGGACCAGTTGATTACCCAAACGCGGAAGATCGCGGAAGCAAGCGGTGTAGATGTGGTGTGGATCGACGAATCCCGGCAGCGGGGAGATACCTTTGCGGAGCGATTCACCAATGCATTTTCCGACGTGATGGCCATGGGCTACGGCAAGGTCATTTCGATCGGGAATGATTGCCCCGAATTGACGGTCTCCACGCTCCAACGGGCTGTTTCCATGCTCCAAAGCCACCCCGTCGTCCTCGGACCCGCCACGGATGGGGGAGTGTACCTGATCGGGGTGCACAAGTCCGTGTTCAACGCGTCCGAATTTAAAAAACTTCCCTGGCTGCAAGACTCCCTTTTTGATGCCATCTGCCAGGAATTGGGGGGCCTGGATATCCCATTCCGTTGCCTGCAAACTCTGTCGGACCTCGATGACACAGAAGACCTCATCAGACTGGTCGGTCGAAAACCACTGTCCCGGATTTCCAGAATAATCCGGGCACTCCTCATCCGGACCAGGCGAGTTGTTTTTGATTTTGCGCCCAACTTCTATGCTTTTTATCCATCTTACCATTTCTCTTTGAGGGCACCGCCTGCCTCACCTTCTAAATTTTCAAATGCCCTCTCCGGTAAATAGGCCGGGTCTGGATTGATCGAATCTCGATCGCAAGGACTGGGTGTCAGCTAATGGTCCATGGCCACGCATGTTCCGTAGAGTGATTTGGTAAAAGATTTTCGGGTCATATTTTTACTTCATACCATCCATAACGCAATGAGAATTGTATTTCTATTGATTTTTCAGTTATTTCTGACGACAACGTATGCCCAGAACTTATACCGAGCCACGGTGATCAACCCCGACCAGGATCCGATACCCTACGCTACGGTAAATGTATTGGGGAGTCAAGACTATACGGTCACCGATGAGAATGGCTATTTTGAACTGACCCTGAATACTGAACACTTCACCCTGCACATTTCGTCAATTGGATATCAAAGCCGGGAGGTAGTCGTCACAAACGGTGAATTACCTTCAGTGATTATCCTCGAATTTTCGGCTCAGACCCTGGAGCAAATAGTGGTCACCGCCCTCGGAATTGAAAAAGAAAAACAATCGTTGGTATCCGCCGTGTCCGTTCTCCAATCCGAAGAATTGACCACCGTCCCGGCTTCCAACCTGGTAAATAACCTGTCCGGTCGGGTGGCCGGTGTTCAGATAACGGATGGCTCCTCAGGGGTAGGATCTTCATCCCGAATTCTCATCCGGGGTCAGAATTCGCTCAGCGGTGGCAATCAACCCCTTTTTGTCGTCGACGGCATGCCTATTAGCAACGAACTTTTTGCCAGTCAACTCGTCAACGACGGCGCTTTGCAGGAAGTGGATTACGGAAATGGAGCTGGTGAAATCAGTCCCGACGACATCGAGTCCATTACCATCCTCAAAGGACCAGGTTCTGCCGCATTGTATGGAGCCCGGGCGGCGAATGGTGTCGTACTAGTGTCCACCAAAAAGGGCCGCGGCAGTCGTGGTCTGGGAATCACGACCAACAGCATGGTGACTTTTGAGACACCCCTTACCCTTCCGGATTATCAAAACGAATACGGTGGTGGTTTCAACGGAGAATATGCCTTCCATGACGGACAAGGTGGCGGTATCAACGATGGTGGCATCAGTAGTTTTGGTCCACGGCTCGATCAAGGTCAACTGATTCCCCAATTTGACAGCCCTTCTGTGGATGCGGATGGAAATCCCGTCCGGGCAGGGGATGTCATTGCCCGCACCCTGCCCGATGGCACGTATACGCCGATCACGCCTACACCCTGGGTATCAAGACCAAATAACGTCCGGAATTTTCTCGAGACCGGCATGACCTTCCACAACAATATAGCGTTCAACCTCTCCGGAGAAAAAGGCAGTACGCGGATTTCATATACGAACCTCCGCAATTCCGGTATCATGCCCAATACCAACCTTAAAAGAGATGGCCTGGCTATCAGCCTGGATCAGGATGTCGATGACCGGCTCAATATCAGTGCTTTTCTCAATTACGTGAACTCCCGGAGCGACAACCGCCCCAATCTGGGCTATGGGTACGAAAACCCGATGTATGGATTTATCTGGACAGGTCGCCAAACCAATATTCAGTCTCTTCGGGATCATTGGCAGGCGGGACAGGAGGGGCTGGAGCGGTTTGATTTTAATTACCTGTGGGTGAATAATCCCTATTTGACCCTCTATGAAAACACCAATGGATTTAATAAAAATCGAGTGTTGGGTAACGTGGCGGCGGACTATCAGTTTAGCGGGAAATGGATGCTGACCGTTCGGACCGGCCTTGATGCCTATCATGATTTGCGAACCTTCCGGCGGGCGGTTAGTACCAATGCCAACCCCTTTGGATCATACCGTGAGGATCAGGTGAAATTTCATGAACTCAACCTCAACGCCCGGATTTCGTACCAGTCAGACCTCGGAGAAATCTGGAGGTACTCCCTGGTGGGCGGAGTAAACCGATTTGACCAACAGACCAGGTACCAGTATTCCCAGGCTTCCCAACTGGCGATCCCGGGCATTTATACCTTAGCGAATTCGCGCACCCCCTTGGTGGGGAACAGCGAAATTTATCAGCGGAGGATCAATAGCGTATTCGCATCGGGGAATCTGGCCATGCACAATACCTTGTACCTTGATATGACTTTCCGTAATGACTGGAGTAGCACCCTTCCGGCAGATCAGAATTCTTTTGGGTACTATTCGGCCGGAATGAGTTATATCCTTTCCAACCAATGGGAATTACCCTCCTGGCTTACATATCTAAAACTGCGGATGAGCGCTGCCAGCGTGGGAA
This sequence comes from uncultured Bacteroidota bacterium, assembly GCA_937952445.1. Classification (GTDB taxonomy): domain Bacteria; phylum Bacteroidota; class Bacteroidia; order Chitinophagales; family Saprospiraceae; genus Membranihabitans. The sequence goes on from CALGAA010000397.1 coordinate 6,691, forward strand.
ATGACACCGACCCTTATCAAACTGTTCAGAATTTCCTGTTCAATCAGAACTATGGCAACGATTTTAAGGTGACCAATGAAACCGTGCTGAAAAATTCCAATCTCAAGCCGGAACGGCTCAATGCTTTGGAGGCCGGGTGGGAAGTTTGGTTATGGGAAGATCGGTTGCAGGCGGATTTGGCGGTGTATCAAAATGTGAGCATAGATCAGATTATTTCTCGTCCGATATCCGCAGCCGGGGGATTTCAAAATTACATTGTGAATGGCGGGGAAGTGCGAACCCGCGGGATGGAGCTATTGCTGGGTGGCCTGGCTGTGCGGAATGATCGGTTTTCCTGGAATACAACGGCCACTTTCACAACCAGCACCAGTGTAGTGACCAGGTTGCCCGGGGGAGTCGATCAGTTTGTGACCGCCACATCCAAAATTTTCGATGGGGGAGGAGGATCGAATACCGTTTTCTTTATCGCCCGGGAAAATGGCCGGGTGGGGGATATGTACGGCACGGGGTTTATGGAAGTGGATGGTCAGGTGGTATACGGTTCCAATGGTCTTCCCATCCAGGACGGACGATTGCGATTGCTGGGGAATTATAACCCTGATTTTATGCTCGGGTGGCAAAATGAATTCACATTCCGAAACCTTTCCTTCAGGATGCTGATGGACTGGCGGCAGGGCGGGACTATCGTCTCCCGCACCAGGGCTATTGCCAGTACTTCCGGTGTGCTGAAAGAAACCCTCGTTGGACGGGAAAATGGGATCGTGGGAGAGGGAATAGTTAATGTGGGAACAACAGAAAACCCTGAGTATGTTCCCAATACTACCGTGGTCAGTGCCGGTGAATTCTATAACAATTTTTACGACCGGGGCAACGAGGCCAGTGCACTCTATGACGCGACATATGTTAAATTGAGGGAAATGAGTGTTTATTATCACTTTCCTGCCAGAATCGTTCAGCGATGGGGAATGGAAGGGCTCAGCCTGGGTTTGGTCGGCCGAAATCTTCTTTTGTGGACGGAGAACCCTCATTTTGATCCCGAACTCAATGCATTTGAGGTGAGGGATATCGTGTATGGTGTAGAAGATATTTCGTATCCGTCTTCCCGAAGTTTTGGTATTAGTTTAAAAACACAATTTTGATGAAATCGAGAATAAAATATCGATGGGTAAGTTGGGTCATCGCAATCTGTATCGTAGGTAGCTGTACGCAGGGTTTTGATGAAATTAACGACAATCCCAATTCCCCGGAGGAGGTGCACCCCCGGTTTTTACTTACGAATGTGATTTATGAAGCAGCTCACGAAAGTGCCTACAACCAGGGGTTTAGATTGGCCAATTTTCTCGCACAATTTGCCTCCAGCCCTGAATTTGAACGAATCGACCGGTACGAAATGGGCGGAAACAGTGAATATTGGAATTTGATCTTCCGATTGCTCAGTGATATTCGGTCGATGTCCACACTGCCGGGCACCAATGAAGCGTACCAGGCGGTAGGCGATATTCTGGAGAGCTATTTGTTTTCCCAACTCACTGATTTGTGGGGAGATGTCCCTTATACGGAAGCTATTCAGGCGATGGAAGGGAATTTTTCACCCAAATACGACGCGCAGGAAGCGATATATACAGATCCCGAGACCGGGATTCTGGCAGTTTTAAAACGAGCTGCGGCCACGTTGGAAAGTACCACAGCTACTATTGAGGGGGATGTGATGTTTGGAAACCAGTTGGACCGATGGGTGCGGTTTGCAAATTCTCTTCGGCTGCGGTACTTGATGCGAATCAGCAAAAGGCTGAATGATTTTAGTGAGATTGAAAAATTAGCGAATTCGGGTAAACTGATATCTTCCAATGCCGGAAATGCTGTAGTTCCATACGTGAGTTCTGCGCCCAATCAGTGGCCTATGTTCAATGAATCGTTGGGTTTGTTCCAGGAGCACCGGATGTCATATACCGTTGATTCCATACTTAAACTGTGGAACGACCCCCGCATTGAAGTCCTGTATCAACCAACCATTCTGAGCGTGAATCAGGGAGATCCCCGGTATGTGGGTTTACGCAATGGTCAAAGCCGGGAGACCATCAGTTCGAAAGGTATAAATCTGAGTGATATTTCAATGTTTGGTGCAATTTTTCGGGACGTGCC
>CALGAA010000398.1 GCA_937952445.1 uncultured Bacteroidota bacterium
CCAATAAGACGTACAACAGAGCCAATTGATGCATCCCGAAATTGCCCTGAATTTTCTGCTCGGCGAACCCTTTTACCGCGTCTTCCAGCAAATTCACTTCGATAAAGGCTTGAATTTCTTCCGGATCTTTGCCCAGTAAGTCGTGCAATTCCTGATCTTTGCTGATGTGAGCCCATACGGCGTCGTAGCATTCCGCGGCGGTTTGTATAAAATTCGTTTCCCAGATCCGATTCAACACTTTTCCGGGATATCGCCGGCCGATTTCCTTTTGCATTTGGCCGTAGCGGGATTGATGTTCATAATCCATACCCGGATATACCTCTGCAAGTCGATGGAGCATGACGAGCGCCTTGTGGGCGAACTCGGGACGCCCGGTCAGGAGGTAGGCCCGCCCCAGGTTGCGTATGGCATTCTGAACGTATCGGTTGTAGAACCACTGGTTGGCATAAGCTACGAACCAATATTTCTCCCCGTCTTCGGCTTCCCAGCCCCATCCATTGTCGACATAAGGCTTGTCTCCGGGATGATCCTGCAATTGTTTTCCAGCCACGGACGGGTCAAAATCATTGGACGGGTAGGTCTCCCCGCCCACCGGACACTGGACTTTGTACTGTTTCCGGGGATGAAGAATCCAGGGGTAGGATCCGCCCACATTGAACACGGTATCCCCGTGGATCGGACACCCTTCCGCATTGAGGTCGAAAGACCTGGGAACGTTACCGTCAGGGATCAAAGCAATCAGATCTTCATCTTCCCATGCGGCCCATCTTTCCCCCGCAGCGATAATATTTTCAGCCAGCTTTCGTGCAGCTTCTGAGGTTTTGATTTTCGCCCTCGCCTCTGCAACCTGTTCGTCGGTATAGATCAGGCTTTGGGTTTTGAGCGGGTATTGACTTTCGGTTGGAAGGTTTGAACCCATCGCTGATGTTGGGGCTTCGCCTTGTGAGAAAACCGGGCTCCAGGAAAAAAGGAAACAAAGCATTCCCACCATTCCCGGGAGTGAGGAAAAATGTTGAAACATGGTACAGATCAATTTTATTTGGAATCCTTCAGATTTGAAGATCATCGCAATATAAAAAATCTATCCTGCCTCGGGGAAAATGTTTCTATAATTTTAAGAATTTATCAGGATTTGAGCATGCAAAGCAGGTAAATTTCCTCGCGGGATAAATTACTGTGGGATTCCAGCAGGGAAGCCGCTTTGTCGCAGTACAGGCTCAGGGTAGTGTTGTTCTCGTAATTCTTCAAAATGAGGGGATCAATGTAGGATTTGCGGGCGATGGCCGGGGTATTCCCCAAACTTTCGGCCACGTGATCGACGACGGATTTGATGTTTTTGGCGATGGATTTCTCGTCGCGCTCTTCCGGGAGGTCAAGTTGATCCAACGCCTCCGCAGCCAGCAAGGTACCCGCCCAGGTTCGGAAGTCTTTACATGAAAACTCTTCGCCCATGGTTTCCCGGATATAGGCATTGAGATCATCGCTGTTGATTTCATGACGTTTCCCCTCTTTGTCGACATATTTAAATATCCGGTATCCGGGCAGCTCATCCAATTCTCGGATAATTTTGGCCAGGAGCCGATCCCGGATGTGGTGTTCCTGTTCCTGTCCCGATTTTCCCTTATACGTAAAGGTGATTTCGTTGCCTGATATTTGGACGTGCTTGCTGCGCAGTGTGGTCAAACCATAACTATTGTTTTCTTCGGTATATCGGACGTTCCCCGGGCGCAGGTAAGCTTCATCCATGAGCCGGACCATGGCCGCCAAAACCTTTTCTTTGGAGTTTCCTCTTTTCCGCAGATGTCCGGCGACCTCTTCCCGTAATTGATGCAGTTTTTCACCGAAGGCGATCAGTCGCTGAAACTTTTGCTGGTTCTGTTTTTCCACAAAATCGGGGTGGTAGATGTATTGTTTTCGCCCTTTTTGATCGCGGCCTGTAACGAGGAGGTCTGCAGACTTTTTTGCGCTAATTTCGACGTCGGTCCAGGCAGGGGGAATGACCAGGGAGCGGAACCATTGCTTGAGTTTTTCGTCTTTTACGGTGTGTCCTTTCTCATCCTCATACCTGAACCCCCGGCCATGTTTTTTTCGATAATATTTTTTGGGCATAATTCTGATTCATGCGGTGGATGAATAGTGCATTACCCAATCTCAACGAAATTTTTATGTAAAAATATATAAGGAAGAGCGCGAAGCGATCTTCAACAAACGTAGCGAGCCCTCAGGCGAGCTGCTCAAACAGGAAGAGCGCGAAGCGATCCTTCCACCAAACGTCGAGAGCCTCAGGCGA
>CALGAA010000399.1 GCA_937952445.1 uncultured Bacteroidota bacterium
ACGAGATTCTGCTGTGTGACTGGAGTTCAGACGTGTGCTCTTCCGATCTCAATGCGGCCACGCCCCCAACGATTTCCGAAATCTCGTTGGTAATGGTTTCCTGACGGGCTTTGTTAAAGCTAATTCTCAATTCGCGCAAGAGTTCATCAGCATTCTCGGTGGCCTGATCCATGGCGGTCATCCGGGCACCATGCTCAGCAGCGTGGGTATCCAGGATGTATTTCTGAAATTGGATATGCAGAATGGATGGAATCAACTGTTCCAGTACGGTGTACTGATCCGGTTCAAAGATGTAATCAGCTCTGTATCCTTCTTCCTCTGGTGCGGATTGCCCTCCGATACCCGAAATTTTGCGGACGGGTAAAAACCGGGAAGTCTGAGGTAATTGCACTGCGGCGTTTTTAAACTGGCTGTACACCACTTCGATCCGGTCCACTTGCCCACCCAGGAATCGATCCATCAACATTTGCGAAACCGTCATCAGATTTTTGTAGTCCAAATCATCAAATAAGTTGATGTATTCGGTATTCAGCGGGATCCCGGGAAAATTTTTCCGAAAATAATCCGCTCCTTTCTTTCCGATCGCCAGCACTTCCAGTTGGTTTTTTGCCACCTGATCCGCGTATTTTTCCCGAACCCGCTGACTCGCTGTCTTGATCAAATTGGAGTTGAAAGCCCCGGCCAGTCCTTTGCTGGAGGTAATCAACACGAGCAGGATGGTTTCCGGATCCTTTGTACTGGTGTAATTATTGTCCAATTCCTGGCCGTCCAGGTTGGACAAAATATTGCGCATAATGTGATCCAGTTTATTGGAGTAGGGACGCAGTCGGACAATCGCATCCTGTGCCCGACGCAGTTTGGAGGCCGAAACCATTTTCATGGCTCTGGTCGTCTTTTGGGTATTGATTACCGAACTGATCCGTTCCCGTACTTCCTTTAAATTCGCTGACATGATTGCTGATTTACCGACTTAATCTATGCTTACACAAACATCTTCGTTACCTCTGATGCCAAAGTTCTGATTTTCTCCAGATCTTCATCGATCAATTTACCATTCCGGAAATTCTCCAATACCTCCGGAAGCGAAGTACGAGCCTGTGACAAAAATTCTTCCTCAAAATCCTGTACTTTATGAACCGGCACTCTTCGAAGCAGGTTGTTCGTACCCAGATAAATAATCGCTACTTGCTCTCCTACCGGAACGGGCGAATACTGATCTTGCTTCAATATCTCCACGTTTCGGGCTCCTTTGTCCAGTACAGACTGGGTAGCGGCATCCAGATCGGATCCAAATTTGGCAAACGCTTCCAATTCACGGAACTGCGCCTGGTCGAGTTTGAGCGTACCCGAAACTTTCTTCATCGATTTGATCTGCGCTGATCCACCAACCCTCGAAACCGAAATTCCGACGTTAATTGCGGGTTTAATTCCCGAGTTGAACAGGTTGGTTTCCAGAAATATCTGACCGTCGGTGATCGAGATCACGTTGGTCGGAATATAAGCTGAAACGTCTCCTGCCTGGGTTTCAATGATGGGAAGAGCGGTCAGGGAACCACCTCCTTTGACCAGGCCAGCCTCTACCAGAGATTGAGGCAGGTCGTTCATATTTTGTGCGATTTCATCGTTATCGATGATCTTTGCCGCCCGCTCCAGGAGTCGGGAGTGGAGGTAAAATACGTCACCAGGATAAGCTTCCCGTCCCGGAGGTCGTCGCAGCAGCAGGGATACCTCACGGTACGCCACCGCTTGTTTGGACAAATCATCGTAAACGATCAGGGCAGGTCGGCCGGTATCCCGGAAAAATTCTCCGATTGCGGCTCCTGCAAAGGGTGCATAAAACTGCATAGGTGCAGGATCTGAAGCCGATGCACTGACGATCACCGTGTACGCCAGGGCTCCTTTTTCTTCCAAAACTTTCGCCACTTGGGCTACAGTGGAAGATTTTTGGCCCGAGGCCACATATATACAGTAAACGGGTTCTCCCCGGTCATAAAACTCTTTCTGGTTGAGAATGGTATCAACAGCAATCGCGGTTTTACCGGTCCCCCGGTCACCGATAATCAACTCCCGCTGTCCCCGTCCGATGGGAATCATGGAGTCAATCGCTTTGATTCCGGTTTGGAGAGGTTCGGTCACTGGTTGGCGATAAATAACACCAGGTGCCTTTCGCTCCAGTGGCATGTTGTATGAAGTACCCTGAATAGGGCCTTTACCATCGATGGGCTCTCCGATGGGATTGATCACCCGGCCGAGCAAACCTTCTCCTACGTTGATCGAAGCGATCAATCCGGTTCGTTTGGCGTTGGAACCTTCGATGATACCTTGGCTTGACCCCAGCAATACCACCCCGACGTTGTCCTCTTCAAGGTTGAGGGCGATAGCTTGCGTTCCGTTGTCAAATTCGACCAACTCCCCCGCCTGCACACTATTCAAACCATAGATCCGGGCGATTCCATCTCCTACGGACAATACCGTACCCACTTCCTGCAATTCAGCGTCGGTTTTTGCACCGGACAATTCCTGTTTGATGATTGCGGATATTTCATCAGGTTTTATACCAACCATTTTTCAACTATTTAGTGACGTCTAAAAATTAATTAACCAGTTTTTTCTTCAATTTATGGAGTCTTCCGCGGACGGAAGCATCGTACTGTTTGTTGTTGTATTCGAGAATAAATCCACCGATCAAATCGGGGTTGACCCGGGTTTCCAGGTTGATCTGTTTCCGTGTGGTCCCCGAGGCGATCAGTTTTTCCCTCAGACTACGCAGAGATTCTTCGGTCATGGGCTGTGCAGAAGTAACCTTCACGTTGGTAATTCCTTTGTACTCGTTGTATTGTTCAAAAAACGTATCGACCATAGAAGGCAGCACATTTTCCCTTCCTTTGCGGGTCACGACTTCTACGAATTTCATCGTCAAAGGATCCCAGTATTCAGCAAACACCTTATGCAAAATGGCGTTTTTCCGGGGTTTTCCAATGATCGGACTCAAAATGAGGTTGAGCAGTTCTGAGGAAGCCAGGGACTCCTTTAAATATTTGATATCGGAAAACACACGATCGACCTTATTGGTCTCGATGGCCAATTCCAATAAGGAGCGGGAATATCGTTCTGCTACGCGGTGTGATGCCATAGTGATTTACAATTCTTAGGACAGATGAATATCATCTACCAATTCATTAATCAGTCGTACCTGTTCTTCATCGCTGGACAGGTTTTTTTGCAGGACCTGTTCTGAAACTTCCAACGCCAGGGAAGTGACCTGGTTTTTGACATCCTTCAGAGCAGCTTTCTTTTGATTTTCAATTTCCACGTTGGCCTGGGCCAAAAGTTTTCGGGCTTCTTCCCCGGCCTGTACTTTGGCTTCTTCGACGATTTTCGCCGCCTGATCCTTTGCGTCTTTCATCATCTGGGATCGTTGGGCACGGCACTCATCCAGGATCCGATTGCTTTCTTCCTGAATACGTCGAAGCTCTTCCTTGGCTTTGCTGGCATCCAGCAGGGCATTCTGGATGTGGTTTTCCCGGGTTACCAGTGCGTTGGCGATGGGGCGAAAGGCGAATTTTCCGATCAAAAACCAGAATATCAAAAAGAACAGCACGGTCCAAAAAAACAATCCTGGCTCGGGTCGAAGGATATTGAATTCTGCTAAAACAAACATATCGTTAGATTGATTTTTATCAAATTAAGGTAGTTTGTCTGCCAATCGCAGTCCAAACTACCTTTTAATTTCAAAACCTTTCTTAGGTCAGGAATATGGACAAAATGATCGCAATCAAGGCAACTCCCTCGACGAGGGCAGCGGCCAAAATCATGTTTGATCGAATGTCATTCACTGCCTCAGGCTGACGTGCAATGGATTCCATGGCTTTGCTACCGATCCATCCGATACCTATAGCGGCACCGATAACGGCAAGCCCTGCTCCTATTGCTGCAACTGATCCTGTCATAATTGAAATATTTATAATAAATGATTAAATCCAAGTTTTATCCGCCCGGGGATCAATGCGATTCTTCAATTGCAGATCCGATGTACGAGGCTGACAGTATGGTAAATACAAAAGCCTGCACCAGCGAGACAATAATTTCGAGAGCCATCATAAACATGGCCAATATCGATGATAACAACAGGCCCGGTACAGAACCACCTACATTCTGACCGGCATTGTTAAATATAAATAGTAAACTGACGAAAATGACGATCATCACGTGCCCGGCTGTAATGTTCGCAGCCAAACGAAGCGTCAAAACCAGGGGTTTGAGGATCAAACCCAAAAATTCCACGACGGTCATGATCGGTTTTACAAACAGGGGCACACCGGGCATCCAAACCGTGTGTTGCCAGTAAGTCTTTGTTCCTTTGATGTTGGTCACGAAAAACGTGGCCAGCGCCAATACCAGTGTAAACGTCAGATTCCCGGTCACGTTGGGGTTTCCGATGAAGGGTATTTGTCCGATAAAGTTGAGCGTGAGTATAAGAAAGAAGAGGGTCATCAGGAAAGGAAGGTACTTGAGGTAGTTGGCCCCGAGAAAGGGCTTGGCTACTTCGTCCCGGATAAAAATAAATATCGGTTCGAGTACGGACTGGATACCTTTTGGAGCCTGGAGCGGATTGTTCCGGTACCGCTTGGCGGCTTTGAGAAATATCCACAGCAACAAGACCATCACGATGACCATGGTGACCACGTTTTTGGTAATGGAAAAATCGTAGAATGAGGTCAGTCCTCCGCCCAGTACGCCTCCGTCCAGGGTCGATTTGTTTTCCAGGGCGTACGTTTCGCCCTCATGATGCAGGTATGCAAATTCTTTTTCACTGCCTCTGTCCGTGGTTTCCATTCTCAATTCGTACGGGTGATCTCCGGAGAGTTCC
>CALGAA010000400.1 GCA_937952445.1 uncultured Bacteroidota bacterium
GGAGCAACTCTCCAGGAATAGTGCAATGGCTACGAAATGTAGAATGAGACCTTAGACTTTTCTGAGGTCTTTTTTTTATATTTCAATGCCTTTATGCCTCAAAAAACCTATGTCTGGTTAAAGTCATATAAAGTTTTTATAGGGTTTGGTTCCCCTGTTTTTTGCTTAATTTTTTCTTCAAAACGCTGGACCGTCATATTTCCTAATTGTTTTACGGATCTTTCTTCATTCATCATCCGTTTTACTTTTTTACAGGCGACTTTCAGTTCACCAAAAGTTTGGATGCCAAAATGTTTCAGATACATATTTTTGATAATATGATGGCTTTGCTCACTTGATCCATTTTGAGTGCAAGTCTGACTACGACTGACCCGCATATTTAAGCTTTGAAGTAAGCTTATCATGCTTATTGCGTCATATTGAGATCCGTTATCAGAATGAAAAATACATCCATCCAAATGCTCTTCCCCGCGAAGCATCTTAAGCTCCATCACATTTTGCAAAGCATTTTCTGCGTACATGTTTTCACTTGGTATTAAGCTTATAATATGCTGAGAATAAACATCTTTCAACACAAACAGATAGTACCATTTTGGAGCAATCCAAAAGTATGTTATATCTGCTACGACCAACTGATTAATGTCATCCAGTACCAAGCCATTCGTTAGGTTTGGGTAATGTCGACTCCCCAAACCATCACTTGTGAATGGGCCAGATCGCCGGGCAATACCTACGGTCATGTGATGTTTACTCATTAAGCGCTCAAAGGACGTAACTCCTATGGGTAATTCTTCTCCACTTTCTCTCATACTGTAGTATAAGGTTCTGCTTCCCATCTGGGGGTGATTTATTCTCCATCGTCTTACTTTGTCTAAAATCTCCTCTTCCATTGTTATTGTTACCTGGTTACCCCTGTTAAGCTGGTCATATAACTGCCTGGAACCACCCATTTCAGCGTAGAATTTCTCCATACTATAATCCCTTTCCAAACTTCGGATCCTACGAACTGCACTCAACCAAACTTTTTTTCAATATCCTCTTCATAGTGCTCACTGGCACTTTCAATAATGGCACGTTGATAATCAAGTTTAATCTGCTGGGACCCAATTAATCGCTCCATTGTGTCCAGCCGTTTCTGAAGTGCAATAAGTTGTAGGTAATCACTATCCGTTTCTAATACTATTCGCTGGGATGCTGGTGTCGTGCGATACTTTGAAACCCACTTATATAGGGCCGTCTCACTAACTTCGTACATCTTCGAAAGTTGGGATATAGTCATCTTTCCTGACTCGTAAAGACGGACCTTGTCCCTCTTAAAACTTTCACTGAAAATCTTTCTGGTCTTTTTCATATTCATAAGTTTACAAAAAGTTTTCCACACTTTTTCTGTCAACTTATTCCATGAGACATCAGTATGGTATTGGTTACGCATATACTAGAACGGATTGTAAAGTCCACTTCTCTACAAACGGACATTAATAAAAAAGGAAGTCCCGGCTCGAGCAAATTATGAATCGGGAAGGTTATAAGGTTGCTTAAGGAGATTTTCCATTCGAGGTTTACATCTTGGTTACAAAAACGGGAGGCAAAATGGGAGACTGCGATCGTAGCTAACAACATTTGACACTGAGTAATTTTACCCTTATTTGTATCGAGAACATAAAAACAAGAGCATAGAGCGGTAATCCGAGAGTCCACTCGGATTCAGAGCAACCTGCCGTAAGTAGGTCGAAAAGGTAAGCATTGAATACAGATAGGTATTAAAGTTAAAGAACATCCCATCCTTAACTAAAACGTTGAATTACCAGTGGGCAGTAGAGATGGGCTTTCAGCAGGACATGTTAAATCAGAGACGCAAAACCTCACCCTCACCCTCACCCTCACCCTCATCCTCATCCTCAACCTCTACCTCTACCTTAACCTATACCATCACACCTAGAAAACTCAGGCCTACCGACCCTGATGGATCAGGTAGGTGAACTTTACAATCCGTTCTTGTATTTGCGATTACAAATACAATTCATAGGCTTGCAAATCCTTCAATCAACCTCTACCTCAACCTTTACCTCTACCTCAAAAACTTATAATTTAATATCCGGAGTTTTTATTCCCGCTGTATTTAGGACCATCGATGGCTGATCCTGGTGTACCCTCACCTGCTTCCGGTCCTTCCGGTCTTGGCATCGGTTCATCACCCGGCCGCGCTACGAAAAACTCCACGCGTCGATTCAGGTACTGTTGCATTTCTTCCCGCATATCCAGGGAATAATTGTCCGGCAGATCAGGTACCAGCTCTTTTTCCTCGCCACCGTATTGAATGATGAAACGTTCCTCAGCTATACCGTACCGGTCGACCAGATAGTCCACCACGGCTTTGGAACGATTGTAGGAGAGCACCCGGTTGTAATCGACATTACCCCTGTTATCGGTATGTCCACGCACCACCACCTTCAGATCAGGCTGGTTTTGCATTACTGTCGCAATCTGCATCAATGCGCCATAATACGCTGGTTTTACATAGTATTTGTTCAAGTCAAAGTGAACCATGGGCAACCACCAGTCCATCCGTAGATTGGACAGTTTGTTATTCACCAGCGCATTCACCTCATCTTCTGTCAGATATCCGCGATCTGGCATAATGGCTACACCATCATCATCAACATCAAAGCCAGGTCGGGAAAACGGTTCTTTATCCAGATAATCCGGAATACCATCACCGTCGCTATCCAGGGCTACACCCCGTACATCGACCGGTGCTCCGGCAGGAGTGTCGGGTTCCTGATCCAGCATGTCGATCACGCCATCCCCATCGGTATCCGTCAGATCCAGAATAGGTCTGGACTTGACCTCCGCCAAATCAATCAGCACGGGGGCCATGGGATTGACCCAATAGAGCGGTTGTGTGCGCTTGTTAAATGAACCGAGATTGAAATTAATGCTCAGATTTGTAAAATGTAAAATATCGATGTTGGATGAACGGTCCACCGCATTGCGGTATTCAAACCCGTCCAATAAGTCGTTGTCAGAAAAAATCACCCGGTGCTCGAGTCCGATATTCACACGGTCACTGAGTTTGCGGGCTACCCCGATTCCTCCGGAGATCGTCGGGTATATCGTTTTTTCATCCCCAAGGGCACGTATATTATTGTTGACCCCCGCCTCGGTTTCCCAGGAATCATCAAGCATATCTTTCAATCGGTCCCGGGCTTCTTTCCGACCATCCTTGGTCGTCAGGTCGACGCCCTGCGTGACGCTTCCCCAGTTGTAATTGCTATTTCCATTAAAGAAATTAACTTTTGCCTTCGGTGAATTAAGTCCGATGCCCGCGCTCAGATTTAGACTCCATTTGGGTGCAGGGCTGTGGAACAGGATATTACCCACGTTAAAGATCCCTTCAAGGCTTCCGCCCCAGATGCTCGTTTTATAATTCCGGTGCAATCGTGTTACATCACCGAACCGTCCGGCTAAATTATTTTGTTGAAAAATTTTCTCCCGCCGGATCGCACTCATATCCTGCGCACGGGCATCCAATCCGCGTGCGGTCAGATAAGATACGCCCAGGCGGAGCGAAAAAACATAATTGATCGCTTTTCGAACGTGGATTCCGCCGCCAAAGCCAGCCAGCATACTGGTCTCCACGTCTCCTGAAACGAAAGAATGCCCCAGATCTATGCCGAGTTCCCACATATCTTTGGGTCGGGGAGGATAGGGAAAATCTCCGTTGTTCCACAGGTTATTTATAGACTGACCGGGTTGGTCGTCATCAACGCCGATTGCTTGGTCCGTATTCTGTGCGGTAAGAGAATTTGAACTCAGAATCATAAAGAACATTCCGATGAAAAGGGGGTATACAAATCGTGTCATAAGGAGATGTTTAAAGTTTTATGCCTATAGCAAAGGTAATAAAATTCAAATAATCAAAATGCTTCTGAGGTTTCATAACATTACTTTAATTTGGAAAAATATAACCGTTTTTTCATAATATTGATCTTGTTTTTATTCATCATATCACTTTTATAATCACCTTAAAATGATCACTCATTATTTTTTATTTCCGACCGTTTTTCAGTCTAAGATCGATGTATACTACGAGGAATCTTTCCCATCCAGGCATTCGGTGTCCAAAATTCACCTTCATCCTGATGATCTTTTTGAAAGAACGTCTGAATTCCAGAATCCGTCGCTTCTGACATCAAAAATTACTTTAACCGCTTCCGGGCCGGGCATACTCAGGATGATCAGTCATGCCCTGAGCCTTCAAAAAGGTCAGTATTCTGTTTCTTATGTCGGGGAATCAGCAGATTTGGACTCTCAAATTACATATTTTTTAGAAAATAGCAAAATAAATACCCTTATTTTAAATATTCTCGCAGAACAATCACAACTGGTTGCGCGGAAAAATCAATCTCCGCTCGAAATCCGGTTGGGAGCATTGCGCAAGGACATCACCCAATCTCGTGTTCATCTGGCCGACAGCACCTTCTTGTTTTTCAACATCAATGCCCTCAAATGGTCCGATGCGCCTGGCCAGTCGGGGAACAATCCGAGCGGTCTGACCTCCGAAGAAGCCAACCAGCTGGCGTTTCTGGCCGGTCAAAGCCATAAAAACAAATATTTCGTCTTGTATGGCCTGGACGAACTGGAGCGGGATTTGCATGGCATTACGCTCAACGCGGCCATGCAAATGCTGTGGTATTATCAATATGGTGCGATGGACAAAGCGCAGACCTGGCCCGTGCCCGATGAGCACCAACAGGATTTCACCATCGAATCCACGATGGCTCCCTACAATTTTGTTTTTCGAAAGGATCGGCTGACCGGCAATTGGTTTCATCAAATTCCGTTTGATCTTCCGGACGAACTTGATGAGCA
>CALGAA010000401.1 GCA_937952445.1 uncultured Bacteroidota bacterium
TGATGAGCGGGTCCCGGGATGCGCAGACCTGAGGGGAAGCCGTGACATCAATATTGTGGTGCGCAGGAGTACGGACCATGGGGAAACATGGAGTGATATCGAAACGATCGTCGATTTCCCCGATGGCCAATCAGCTTCGGATCCGTCGATGATCGTCGATGAAGTTACAGGGGATATTTTCCTCTTTTACAATTATATGGATCTGGATAAGGAATTGAATGTATATTATTTGCACGTGGTCAAAAGCGAAGATCATGGCAAGACCTGGAGTGAACCGGTGGACATCACCCAACAAATAACTAAACCGGGATGGCACGACGATTTCAAATTCATTACGTCGGGAACCGGAATGCAGACCCGGGAAGGGTGGCTGGTCCATACCCTGGTCAATCTCGACCACGGGCTTCACATTTTCGGCAGCCGGGATCATGGAGAATCCTGGTTTCTCTTTGATGTTCCGATTGAAGTGGGGGATGAGTCGAAGATTGTCGAATTGTCAAATGGTGACTGGATGATCAATTCCCGGGTGAATCAGGGGGGAAAGCGATATCTCCATTTTTCCAGCGACAAGGGACAGAGCTGGCAAAGCCGGGAGGCACCCGATCTCACTGATCCGGGAAACAACGCCGGTTTGGTCAATTACACCCTGGAGCGGGATGGACAAACGCGCCATTTGTTGCTTTTCTCAAACACCAATGACGAAAGCGACCGGAGAAATCTGACGATAAAATACAGTGAGGATGGGGGTCAGACCTGGTCATCGGGCAAAACGATCTATGCGGGATCTGCAGCGTATTCGGATATGAGTGTGCTGGAAAACGGCCACATTGGGTTGTTTTTCGAACGAGACGATTACACCCGCAACACCTTCGTCAAATTTTCCATCGACTGGTTACTGGAATAGACGATTTGGTCGGGTAGCCTTTCTGCGATTGCGACACAGACCGTGGGACCGGTTTATTTCACCCGGGATCCGGACACGCTGCGAAATTGAATTTCCGGATCCAGAAACCCGGAAGCAAACGGTAGCTGGTTCCCGACTGGAGGTGCAGTTTTTCCCATCGGAATGATCAATTCGTTCCCATTTCGCCCCACAATTTTGCGGCAAAGTGGTCCTGTGGATTCCAAATCAATTGGTTACGATAATTTTTTACGCGATACAAGCCAAAAATTCGCACTCAGTATTTTTTGTTTAAAAAAATTAAACTATCTTTGCAATCGCTTTTGACCAGGGAGGGTATTTCTCCGGCAGGGAATCCCTTGATTAAGAGCTAATTTAAGTAAAAAACATTTGATAAGCAGTGAATTTAGAATATGCCAACCATTAACCAATTAGTACGCAAGGGTCGTAAAAAGATCGTCGAAAAGAGCAAATCCAGAGCTTTGGATTCATGTCCACAGAAGCGAGCGGTGTGTACCAGAGTCTATACCACGACGCCGAAGAAGCCCAACTCTGCGCTTCGAAAAGTAGCCAAAGTCCGGTTGACCAACGGGATTGAGGTGATTGCGTACATTCCTGGAGAAGGTCACAATCTGCAGGAGCACTCTATCGTATTGGTGTCCGGAGGCCGGGTAAAAGACTTGCCAGGTGTGCGGTATTCCATCGTCAGGGGTGCGCTCGATACAGCCGGTGTGGAAGGCAGACTGCAGGCACGATCCAAATACGGAACAAAAAAACCAAAATAATCATATCTGTTATAACTGAACGGTCATGAGGAAAAGAAAACCAAAAGTAAGGACAATCGAACCAGATCCACGTTATAAGGATCCCATGGTTACCATGTTTGTAAATAACATGATGTACAGCGGTAAAAAAGGACTGGCGTACAGTTTGTTCTATCAGGCGATGGACATCATCGATGAGAAAGGAGAAGATAACGGATATGAAACCTGGAAAAAAGCGATCGATATGGCGATTCCTCAGGTGGAGGTGCGAAGCCGGCGAATCGGTGGTGCTACTTTCCAGATTCCCACGGAGATTCGACCCAAGCGAAAGCTTGTCACAGGAATGAAGTGGTTGATCAAATTTGCCCGTCAACGGAACGGGAAAAGTTATGCCGAGAAATTGGCTGCTGAATTGATGGCCGCAGCGAAAGGAGAAGGAGCCGCAGTAAAACGAAAAGATGAAACTCATAGAATGGCAGAGTCCAACAGGGCATTTGCGCATTTTAGGGTTTAAGAATTTGCACAGGAACGAACTATATAAAATAAAAGAATAGCTCAATCATGGCCAAGAAAGATCTAAAATACACTCGAAACATTGGAATCGCTGCGCACATTGACGCAGGGAAAACCACGACTTCAGAGCGTATATTATACTATACAGGAATAAGCCACAAACTCGGAGAAACGCATGAAGGTTCCGCCACCATGGATTGGATGGATCAGGAGCAGGAGCGTGGTATTACGATTACCTCAGCTGCAACCAAGGCAAGTTGGACCTGGAAAGATCAGCCATATACGATCAACATTATTGATACGCCTGGTCACGTGGACTTCACCGTAGAGGTGGAGCGGTCCCTTCGGGTACTCGACGGCGTTGTCGCATTGTTTGATTCGGTGAGTGGTGTAGAGCCACAGTCGGAGACTGTATGGCGGCAAGCCGACCGGTACAAGGTGCCAAGATTGGGTTTTGTGAATAAAATGGACCGTCAGGGAGCCAACTTTTTTGAGGTGGTTCGTCAGGTTCGGGAGATGCTTGGCGCCAATCCTATCCCGATGCAGGTGCCGATCGGAAATGAGGAAACGTTCCGTGGAGTGGTTGACTTGATTACCAACGAAGCGCGGATCTGGAACGAGGAGGATTTTGGGATGACTTTTGAGGTCATTGAAATTCCGGAAGATCTGAAAGATCAGGTTGCAGAGTACCGGGAAAAATTGATCGAAGCGGTAGCGGAGTACAGCGATTCGCTGCTGGAAAAATATTTTGAAGATCCGGATTCCATCGAGGTAGATGAGATCCGTGAGGCGATCCGTGGTGCGGTGATCGATCGGAAGATCATCCCGATGTTCTGTGGATCGGCTTTCAAAAACAAAGGTGTACAGGCTGTATTGGACGCCGTATGTGCGTACCTGCCTTCGCCTCTGGACATCGATGCTGTTACGGGTATCAATCCCAACACCGATAAAGAAGAGGTTCGAAAACCAGATGTAGACGATCCTTTTGCTGCTTTGGCATTTAAAATCGCCACCGATCCATATGTCGGTCGATTAGCGTTTTTCCGTGCCTATTCCGGTGCACTGGACGCAGGTTCATACGTCTACAATGCGCGATCTGGAAAGAAAGAAAGAATTTCGCGTCTGTACCAGATGCATTCCAATAAACAAAATCCCATCGATCGGGTGGAAGCTGGCGATATAGCGGCTGCGGTAGGATTTAAAGATATCCGTACGGGTGATACCCTGTGCGATGAGAAACATCCCATTATCCTGGAATCCATTACCTTCCCAGAGCCCGTCATCGGATTGGCCATTGAGCCAAAGACTCAAAAGGATATGGAAAAACTGAGTATGGGACTGGCTAAGTTGTCGGAAGAGGATCCAACCTTCCGCGTCGAGTACGATGAAGAAACCAGCCAAACCATTATCCGGGGGATGGGAGAACTTCACCTGGAAGTATTGATCGAACGATTGAAGCGAGAGTTTCATGTGGAGGCCAACAAAGGTGCGCCACAGGTGAGCTACAAGGAGGCTTTGACGCAGACGGTACAGCACCGCGAAAAACTCAAAAAACAAACTGGTGGTTCCGGGTTGTTTGCTGATGTTGAATTTGAACTGGGTCCTGCCGATCCTGAATTCCTGGAAAGCGAAGATTTCAAAAACGGCAAGGTGAAATTGCAGTTTGTGAATGATATCGTAGGTGGATCAATTCCACGGGAATTAATCCCTTCAGTTCAAAAAGGATTTACATCGATGATGGAGAACGGTATTTTGGCTGGCTACACCATCGACAGCATGAAAGTCCGGATTTATGACGGTAGTACGCACCCTGTGGACTCCAAGCCCATCGCGTTTGAACTGGCAGCGAAGGAAGGATTCCGGGCGGCTGCACCAAAATGTAAACCGCAATTGCTCGAGCCGATCATGAAGCTCGAAGTAACTACACCAGAAGAGTATACCGGTTCAGTGATCGGTGACCTGAACAAACGACGAGGTCTGGTTCTGGGTCAGGATATGAAAGGAACCGCTGTAATTGTTAAAGCTGAGGTACCTCTCTCTGAAATGTTTGGGTATGTGACTCAGTTGCGTACGATTACATCCGGAAGGGCTACGTCGTCCATGGAATTTGCAAAATACCAACCTGTACCTGATAGCCTGGCTGAAGAAATCATTCAGAAGGCGAAAGGTGCTGTGAATGTATAATAGATAAATATTTATCACTTAAGAAGAAAAAGTTCTTTGTTAACTACAAGAGGTTATGAATCAAAAAATCAGGATTAAGCTGCGATCTTACGATCACAATTTGGTGGATAAATCTACTGAGAAGATTGTGAAGACGGTAAGAAGTAGCGGCGCCGTAGTGTCGGGTCCGATTCCGCTGCCCACGAAAAAAGAGATCTTTACTGTGCTTCGATCTCCGCACGTCAATAAGAAAGCTCGTGAGCAATTCGAAATGCGAACCCACAAACGCTTAATAGAAATCTATTCACCGACGCCGAACACAGTGGATGCTCTTTCCCGACTGGAATTGCCCAGTGGGGTTGATATTCAGGTTAAACTGACCTGATTTAGGTTTATGCACTTCTATTTTCGTCGGAAATTCCGCTGTTCGCTCAGACCTGTACGGTCCCTGGAGCAAATGCGGGTTTCTGGTGAGTTTATTATCAACCGTTTGGACGGTGTAAGTTAAGTATTGGGAAAATTTGTTCGAGTACAATGCATCTGCATTGTGGCGAAAACGAAATATTTAAGAATTAAAATTCCAGAATTGTGAACGGAATATTAGGTCGAAAAATCGGCATGACAAGCTTTTATGACAAATCAGGGAAGAACGTAGCCGCTACTGTTATCGAGGCTGGCCCTTGTGTTGTGACGCAGGTGAAAACACCTGACACGGATGGTTATTTTGCAGTGCAGCTCGGTTTTGGCGAAAAACGGGAAAAACGAACTACCAAACCCATGATGGGGCATTTTGCCGCAGCGAATACCACTCCCAAAAAATATGTGGCTGAATTCCGTGATTTTGGAGTTGAAAAAAGCCTGGGCGATGAATTGGTGATGGAGGAAGTACTGGCTGAAGGGGATATCGTCAACGTCATCGGTGTGTCGAAGGGGAAAGGCTTCCAGGGGGTGGTCAAACGCCACGGATTTGGGGGTGTAGGTGATGCATCCCATGGTCAGCATAACCGCCAGCGTGCGCCCGGATCCATCGGTGCATCGTCAGATCCTTCGAAAGTAATCAAAGGAATGCGGATGGCTGGTCAAACCGGAAATAGCCGGGTGAAAATTAAAAACCTGGAGGTGCTCAAGATTCATCCCGATCAAAAT
Source organism: uncultured Bacteroidota bacterium (assembly GCA_937952445.1). GTDB lineage: Bacteria > Bacteroidota > Bacteroidia > Chitinophagales > Saprospiraceae > Membranihabitans. The sequence continues at coordinate 5,488 of CALGAA010000401.1, forward strand.
TTATTGGTGATTAAAGGAGCGATACCTGGACATAAAGGTTCATTTGTAATCATCGAAAAGTAAGAAAATTATGAAACTGGATATATATAACATCAACGGGGAAAGCATCGGTCGGTCCGTCGAATTACCGGAGGAGATATTTGGTATCAAGCCCAACGAACACGCGGTGTACCTGGCTGTGAAAAACTATTTGAGTAACCAGCGCCAGGGTACGCACAAAACCAAAGGCCGTTCGGAAGTAACCGGCAGTACCCGAAAAATCAAACGTCAGAAAGGTACTGGAACCGCCCGGGCGGGTGATATCAAAAACCCGCTGTTCCGAGGTGGAGGTCGGATTTTTGGCCCAGAGCCCCGGACGTACAAGTCCAAAGTGAATTCCAAGGTAAAAGACCTGGCCCGTAAAAGCGCTTTGGCACAAAAAGCGCAGGCCGGTAAAATCACCATCGTGGAAGATTTTTCCTTCGATAAACCTTCTACAAAATCTTTGATGGATATCCTGACTAAGTTCAATCAGGAGAATGAGAAAGTGTTGGTCGTGGTGGATGAGTATGACCGCAATGTATATTTGAGTGGTCGTAATAATCCCCAGGTAGAAGTGGCGGAAGCCCGAAACCTGCACACCTATGATATTATGAAAGCGGGCATGCTGTTGTTTCTTGAAAGTTCAGTGGCCCATTTTAATACAGCTAGCCAGACGGCGTAAAATTGAAGAATTATGGCAAAGAGAATATTGATCAAACCCCTGATTACGGAAAAGTCCGACCTTCTCAATGAGAATTTGAATCAAGTGACTTTTGTGGTTGATCGAAAGGCAAACAAGATCGAAATCCGTAAAGCTGTGGAAGACCGGTACAATGTGGCAGTGGAATCGGTGAACACCGGAATTTTGCCCGGTAAATTGAAAACGAAGTTTACCCGGGATGGATTGCAGCGTGGACGAATTCCGAGCTTCAAAAAAGCGATCGTGACCCTGGCTGTGGGCGAGGAGATCGATTTGTATGGCGAGCTGTAAGAATTAGATAAAGACAAATTAAGAAAAAATAGATACCATTTACCATGGCATTAAAAAAATTCAAACCGACGACTCCTGGACTGCGCCACCGTTTGGCAAATGACTTTGCCGAGGTGACTGCATCCAAGCCAGAGAAAAGTCTGACGGCAGGTAAAAAGCGGATCGGTGGCCGAAACGGATCCGGAAAGATGACGATGCGCAACCGTGGTGGGGGCCATAAGAAAAAATACCGGATCATCGATTTCAAGCGGGACAAGGACAATATTCCGGCAACCGTAAAATCGATCGAATACGATCCTAATCGGTCTGCGTACATCGCCTTGTTGGCATACGCTGATGGTGAAAAACGATACATTCTGGCCGTGAATGGTTTGAAAGTTGGTGATCAGGTGATGTCAGGTCGAAAAGCACCCATCACGCCCGGTAATGCGTTGTTCCTGGAAGATATTCCATTGGGATCGGACGTCTTTGCCATTGAAATGCATCCCGGTAAAGGAGCACAATTGGTTCGGAGTGCCGGCACATCAGCTGTAGTAGTCAGCAAGGAAGGAAAGTACGTCGTGGTTAAATTACCTTCAGGTGAGATCAGACGGATTTTGAAAACCTGTAAAGCTACGATTGGGTCTACGTCCAATCCTGTACACGGTAATATCGTATCTGGAAAAGCCGGTCGGAAACGATGGCTCGGTCGACGACCCCGAACAAGAGGTGTGGCGATGAACCCGGTAGATCACCCAATGGGCGGTGGAGAAGGAAAAGCATCCGGAGGACACCCACGTTCCAGAACCGGAGTGATGGCGAAAGGTCAGAAAACCCGCAATACCAAAAAGAAATCGAGTAATTTAATTATTTCCAGAAAGAAAAAATAGGAACAACAGATGCCTAGATCAGTAAGAAAAGGACCCTACGTATTTCACAAGTTGTTGACCAAACTTGAAAAGGCCAAAGAATCAAAAAAGAAAACGGTGATCAAGACCTGGTCCCGGGCCTCCATGATTATTCCTGATATGGTCGGGGAAACGATCGCGGTTCACAATGGAAAAACTTTTGTTCCGGTATTTATCACGGAAAACATGGTCGGTCACAAACTCGGTGAATTTGCGCCAACCCGGAACTTCCGTGGTCACGCGGGCAACCGAAAGGGCGGCCGGTAGTTCGGTAAATTAGGCTGATAATTTTTAATAAAAGAAATAGACGAAAAACAGTAGTACGATGGAAGCAGTTGCGAAACTAAGAAATTGTCCGATGTCGGCGCGAAAAATGCGGTTGCTCGTGGATAACATCCGGGGGAAAAGCGTTCAGGAGGCCCTTAATATTTGCCGGTTTTCCAATCGGGAAGCTGGTGAATGGGTGGAAAAGCTGCTGATTTCGGCGCTTTCCAACTGGGAACAGAAAAGCGAAGGCCGGAACGCCGAAGACTATGATCTTTACATCAAGACCGCATTGGTTGATGAGGCTGGTATGCTGAAGCGGATTCGTCCTGCTCCCCATGGTCGGGCGCATCGTGTTCGCAAGCGTTCCAACCACGTTACGCTGATTATTGAAAATCGGATAGTGTTTGAAGAGGAAGTAGTGGAAGAAGAAGAGGAGATCGAGGTGGAAGAAATCGAAACAGAAAACGATCAAGATTAAATACAACTAGCAAATAAAATAGAATGGGTCAAAAGACAAATCCAATTGGCAATCGTTTAGGCATCATCCGCGGATGGGATTCAAACTGGTTTGCAGACAAAGACTTTGCGGACAAGGTTGTGGAGGACGAAGAAATCCGCAAGTACCTCCGTGCTCGTGTGCACAAGGGTGGAATTTCTTCGATCATCATAGAACGAACGCTGAAGCGTATCACGATTACCATTACGACGTCCCGCCCTGGAATTATCATTGGGAAGGGAGGTACAGAAGTGGACAGTATTCGGGCAGAGCTCAATAATTTGACTGGAAAAGAAGTCCAGATCAATATCGTGGAGATCCGCAAACCGGAATTGGATGCATATATCGTGGCCGAATCCATCGCCAAGCAACTCGAGGCACGGATGAACTACCGTCGGGTGATCAAGATGACGATCCAATCTACGATGAGAGCCAATGCCGAGGGGATCAAAGTCCGCATATCAGGTCGGCTTAACGGCGCGGATATGGCCCGTACTGAGGAGTATAAAGAAGGTCGGATTCCGTTGCACACGTTCCGGGCAGACATCGATTATGCTCTGGTGGAGGCGAATACGGTATACGGTAAGATCGGGGTTAAAGTTTGGATATGCCGCGGTGAAGTGTTGGGGAAAAGAGAATTGTCCCCGCTGGTAGGCCTGAAGCAAAAGCCAAGAAGTGGCCAGGGACGAGAACGTCGGAAAAGAAGAAAGTAATATTCATAAGGAGAAATTAGTGAATTTCTTTTAAAAGATTGTACCTTTGCCACTCTTTTCGGAAACGGTACAAATGTATAAAAAATAAGTCATGTTACAGCCAAAAAGGACGAAATACAGAAAGCAGCAGAAAGGACGAAATCGAGGTTTGGCCCATAAGGGGAGCTCAATTTCGTTTGGAGAATACGGCCTGAAAGCCACCACTGCTGGTTGGCTTACGAATCGACAGATCGAATCCGCGAGGATTGCTTTGACCCGGTATATGAAGCGGGAAGGTATCGTTTGGATCCGTGTGTTTCCCGACAAACCGGTAACTTCGAAGCCCCAGGAAGTAAGGATGGGTAAAGGAAAAGGAGCATTATCTCATTATGTGGCTGTGGTAAAACCCGGGCGTATTTTATTTGAAGTTGCGGGTGTATCTCCTGAAATTGCGCAGGAGGCATTCCGGTTGGCAGCCCAGAAGTTACCAATCATGACCAAATTTACCGTCCGACGGGATTTGCGAAAAGTATAAAATCAGATTTAGAAATGGCAACATTGGATCCAAAAGATTATAGAGAATTGGGTGAGGAGGATTTACAGGGCGAGTTGGAAAGCATCCAGTCGCGTTTGTCTCAATTGCAGTTTGATCATGCGACCAGAGGAATTGACAACCCGCTGGAAATACGTACGTTGCGACGTAACATCGGTCGACTTAAAACTGAGTTGCGTGCCCGGGAACTGAAAGAACTGGATGAATCAGTTCTCAGTAAACGGTCCAGGGTACGAGCAAGAAGAGCCAGAAATTCGTAAGCAGACAATTTTTAAAACAAGATGGAAGAAAGAAAAGTCAGGAAGACTAAAATCGGAATTGTCAGCAGTGACAAGATGAACAAATCGATCACCGTAGTGGTCGAAAGACAGATCAAGCACCCGATCTATGGTAAATTTATCAAGCGATCCAAAAAATTTACTGCGCACGATGAAGAGAATCAGTGCGGGATTGGAGACCGGGTATTGATCATGGAGACCCGGCCGCTCAGCAAAAACAAGCGCTGGAGACTTGTGGAAGTTCTCGAAAAAGCGAAATAATATAATAAGACACCTAAATTAAGCAGTGTAGAAATGATACAGCAGGAATCTAGATTGAAAGTGGCAGATAACTCCGGCGCCCGGAACGTTCAATGCATTCGTGTCCTGGGTGGCACACGGAAAAGATACGCGCACATCGGTGACGAAATTGTCGTATCAGTAAAATCAGCAACACCGACCGGTAGTGTGAAAAAAGGCACGGTGAGTCGGGCTGTTATCGTCCGGACTAAAAAAGAAATTCGACGATCGGACGGATCGTACATTCGGTTTGATGATAATGCTGTGGTCTTGCTCAATGCTGCAGGGGAGCCCCGTGGAACCCGTATTTTTGGACCCGTGGCTCGTGAATTGCGGGAAAGACAGCACATGAGGATTGTTTCACTTGCCCCTGAGGTACTATAAAGATATAGCTATGAAAAAACGATTTGCACCAAAGTGGAAGATCAAGAAAGGGGACCGGGTCAAAGTCATTTCCGGAGAATACCGGGGAGTCGAATCCGTAGTTCTTGAAGTTTTGCCGAAAAAGGGTCGGGTACTGGTGGAAGATGTCAATATGGTTAAAAAACATCAGAAACCCACCAACGACAGACCCGGAGGTATCGTGGAGCAACCTGCACCGATCGATATTTCCAATGTCATGTTAATCGATTCCAAAACCGGCGAAGCATCGCGGGTAGGACGACGGGAAGAAGACGGCAAATTGGTTCGATATTTTAAAAATTCAGGAGAAACCATTAAGTGATGAGTTACATACCCAGATTAAAAAAACTATATCAGGAAGAGGTGATTCCTCATATGATGGAAAAATTTAATTATTCCAGCGTCATGGAGGTGCCCAGATTGCTGAAAATTTCCATCAATCAGGGGATCGGTGAGGCCACACAAGATAAAAAACTTGTGGATTCTGCGCTCGAAGAGCTGACCATGATCACCGGTCAAAAAGCCGTTCCGACGAAAGCAAGAAAATCGGTGTCCAATTTTAAACTCCGGGAAGGGATGACCATCGGAGCCCGGGTGACCTTGCGGCGAGACCGAATGTACGAATTTCTGGATCGTTTGGTGGCGGTGTCGCTTCCACGGGTTCGGGACTTCAGGGGAATCAGCGACCGCAGTTTTGACGGAAGGGGAAATTATTCCATGGGAATTACAGAACAAATTATTTTCCCGGAAATCAACATTGATAAAATCAATAAGATCACAGGCATGGATATTACTTTTGTGACCTCAGCCAATACCGACGCTGAAGCGCTCGAGCTGCTCAAAAGTTTGGGAATGCCTTTCAAAAATCAAAATTAATACACAATGGCCAGAAAATCACTCATAGCCAGGGAAAGAAAGCGCCAGAGAATGGTGGAGAAATACGCCGATTTAAGAGCCAAATTGAAGGCCGAAGGTGATTGGGAAGCTTTGGATAAATTACCACGGAATTCCTCACCTGTTCGACTTCACAACCGGTGCCGTCTGACTGGACGCCCCAAAGGCTATATGCGAAAATTTGGTGTAAACCGGGTTACATTCAGAGAAATGGCATTGGCAGGTAAAATACCGGGTGTTACAAAATCAAGCTGGTAAATATTTAAAAGAATCACAATGGTAGTTACAGATCCGATAGCAGATTATTTAACCCGTATCCGGAACGCGCAAATGGCCGGTCATAAAGTGGTTACTATTCCGGCATCAAATTTGAAGAAGAGCCTGACCGAAATTTTATACCGAAACGGGTTTATCCATCGGTACAAGTTCAATGATGATGATGGACCTCAGGGTACGGTCAGTATTGCATTGAAGTACCTCAAACCCGACAATGCGCCCGTGATCCGTTCGATGAAACGAGTTTCCAGACCCGGATTGCGGATTTACAAAAAAGCTACTGATATCCCTCGTGTAATCGATGGTCTTGGTATTGCTGTGATTTCAACCTCCAAAGGGCTGATGACGGACCAGGAAGCCCGGCAACAAAATCTGGGCGGTGAGGTATTGTGCTATATCTATTAATCGCGAAATTAAAATTAAAAGATATGTCTAGGATTGGATACAGGGTATTGGAAATACCGAATAACGTAAAAATCGAAGTCTCCAAAGGCAATATGCTGTCTGTGACAGGCCCAAAAGGAGATTTGAAACAACAGATCGATCCGGATATGAAGGTGAACATCGAAGATGGCCAGGTGACGATCGATCGTCCTACAGAGCAGAAAAGACACAAGGCTCTTCATGGACTGTACAATGCACTGATCCAAAATATGTTGACTGGTGTTTCGGAAGGTTTTAAAAAAGAACTCGAGTTGGTTGGTGTGGGATTTCGGGTTTCAAATACCGGAAATCTACTCGAACTGACATTGGGATTTTCCCACCCTATAATGTTTTATGTACCAGACGATATCAAGGTTGAAACCATCAGTGAAAAAGGTAAAAACCCCCGAATTGTCCTGGAAAGTGCCAACCTGGAATTGTTGGGAATGGTCGCGAGTAAGATCAGAAGTTTCCGTAAACCCGAACCATACAAAGGGAAAGGGATTCGATATATGGATGAGTACGTCCGTCGAAAAGCTGGTAAGACTGCATCTAAATAATTTTATGACTCAAAGGTGAAATTGAGATAGGATGAAAATGAATAAAATAGCCCGAAGGAACCGCATCAAGCATCGTGTTCGTCGGAAAATCAGAGGAACACAAGAGAAACCGCGTTTGACTGTTTTTCGCTCCAATAAGGGCATCAGTTGTCAGATTGTCGACGATACAGCTGCCGCTACGTTGGTATCTGCATCGACCCGGGAAAAAGCCTTCGATGTGAAGGGAACCAAATCTGAACAAGCCAAGGAAATAGGTAAAATTATCGCTGATCGGGCAAAAGAAAAAGGGATCGAAGATGTGGTGTTTGACCGCAGTGGATACCTGTATCATGGACGAGTCAAAGCTTTGGCTGAAGGAGCACGTGAAGGCGGCCTTAAATTTTAAAATGCATACAACAATATAAGTACAATGGCGATACAACGAGTAAATCCGACCGAGGCAGGTGAATTGACCGAAAAGGTGGTAAGCCTTAACCGCGTCGCAAAGGTAACGAAGGGAGGACGAACGTTTAGTTTTTCAGCTCTGGTCGTAGTCGGTGATGGCAATGGCGTAGTAGGTTACGGTTTGGGTAAAGCCCGGGACGTTTCCGAAAGCATTGCAAAAGGAATCGAGGACGCGAAGAAGAATATGATCAGATTCCCGTTGCTCAATAAAACCATCCCTCATACCCAAAAAGGAAAATTTGGCGGAGGAAAAGTTTTGATCAAACCAGCCACTGATGGTACAGGAGTGATTGCCGGTGGACCGATGAGGGCTGTACTGGAAATCGCCGGGGTGCAAAACGTACTGGCCAAATCCCAGGGATCTTCGAATCCACACAACGTGGTCAAAGCGACGATGGATGCCCTGATTCAGTTGCGGGATCCGTATACGATCGCCCGGGAAAGGGGATTGACCCTGGAAGAATTATTTCATCAAAAGGAGCAGTAATTTGCTCTTTTGTAAAAACAAATTGACTGATGTCCAGAGTAAGAATCACACAGATACGTAGTTCCATTGACCGCAATCAAAAACAAAAAAGAACGCTTCAGGCCCTTGGTCTGAGAAGAATCAATGGGTCGGTTGAACATGAACTTACCGATACCATCCAGGGGATGATCAATAAAGTGTCTCATTTGGTGGAAGTGAACGAAGTCGATCCGGCAACAGAGAATCGGGAGACCCGATCCGCAGCCAAACCTACTCCGGTAAGCACCGCCGCAGTCGCTGTCGAAACCTCACAAGAAGAAGAATAATACGAAGGTTGTAAACCAAAGAAATATAATCAGAAATGGAATTGCACAATTTAAAACCAGCCAAAGGAGCCGTACACAATACCAAACGCGTAGGACGGGGTGAAGGAAGTGGTAATGGGGATACGGCCAAACGAGGACATAAGGGCGCCAAATCCAGATCAGGATTCAAAAACAAACGAAATTTCGAAGGGGGACAAATGCCGTTGCAAATGCGTTTGCCCAAAAGAGGATTTAAAAATCCAAATCGAAAAATTTATAATACCTTTAATCTCTACGAACTGGAAGCTATTGCGGAGAAGTATAACGTTTCCGAGATTGATCTTCCTTTTTTGAAAGAAAACAGGTATATTCAAAAAGGCGAACTAGTCAAAATTTTGGGGAATGGCGAGCTTTCCAAAGCGCTCACAGTTGAGGTCCACGCATTCTCAAAATCGGCCAGGGAAGCCATTGAAGCGCAAGGCGGGACAGTTAAAATACACGAATAAAATTTCCAATGAAAAGTTTCATTACCACCATAAAAAACATTTGGAAGATAAAGGAATTGCGTGAACGGATTTTGTTCACGCTTTTGATCTTATTGGTCTATCGGTTTGGGACCTATGTCCTTTTACCCGGTGTCGACAGGATAGCGCTGGAAGCGTCCACATCCAATTCTGCACCAACCGATATTCTCAGTATGATTAATGCTTTTGCTGGTGGTGCCTTTAACCGGGCAGCTTTTTTTGCATTGGGGATTATGCCGTACATCACCGCTTCGATTATCGTGCAGCTCCTCGGTTTTGCCGTACCGTATTTCCAAAAGCTTCAGCAAAAAGAAGGGGAATCGGGTCGTAAGAAACTGACACAAATTACTCGACTGCTTACCCTGGCTATTACACTTGTTCAGGGAGGAGCATATTTGAGCTGGATTAAAAGCCAGGGAGCTATTGACCCCAATATTCCAGAATCTATTTTTTGGATATCCAATGTGATCATACTTTCCTCCGGAACCATTTTCGCTATGTGGCTGGGTGAGCGTATTACGGACCGTGGAATTGGTAACGGGATATCGCTGTTGATCATGATTGGTATTATCGCTACCTTACCTCAGGCCTTTGTGTTTGAACTGACATCACAAATGGCAAGTGGAGGTCTCTTGATTTTCGTGATTGAGATCGCTGCATTGTTTGCCATTACGATGGTCTGTGTACTGATAGTCCAGGGTATCCGAAAAATTCCGATTCAGTTTGCAAAACGAATGGTAGGCCGGAGCAGTAATATACCGGTTCAGGGAGCTCGTGATTACATTCCGATCAAGGTAGCAGCTGCTGGTGTGATGCCGATCATTTTTGCTCAGGCCTTAATGTTCCTGCCATCCACGGTCTCGCAATATTTTATGGGACAGACAGCCAGTCCTACCGGATTTATGGCTCAATTGACCGATATTTCTTCATTGCCCTACAACGTGATATACTTTATACTCGTCGTGGTGTTTACCTACGTATACACCGCTTTGTTGGTGAATCCCAAGCAATATGCGGAATACCTCAAACGCCAGAATGCGTTTATTCCCGGGATCAAACCCGGAAAGCCTACCCAGGATTTTATAGATGCTGTGACGACAAGAGTTACCTTACCCGGATCGATATTTTTGGGTCTGATTGCAATTTTGCCGGCCATCGTCACCGTTTTTGGGGTGAATCAATTATTCGCGTATTTCTTTGGAGGTACTTCACTTCTCATTATCGTGGGTGTTGTTCTGGATACTTTACAGCAAATCGAGTCCTACTTGTTGATGCGTAAGTATGATGGATTGGTCAAATCAGGTAAGATTAAAGGTCGGAGCAGTTCTATGCAAACCATTGGGAGCGATTTATAATAAGTTGCTGCAATGGCCCGAATCAAATATAAGACGCCGGATGAAATTGAATTAATCCGAAAAAACTGTCTGATTGTATCTCAGGCTCTGGCTCGCGTAGCGGAAATATTGCGGCCTGGAATTACCTCCCGGCAACTTGATGACGCAGCGGAGGAATTAATTCGCGATCTGGGAGCAGAACCTGCCTTTAAAGGGTATGGTGGATTTCCAGCCACCTTGTGTATTTCCTACAATGATATTGTCGTTCACGGGATTCCAGGAGATTATGAATTTGTGGACGGGGACATCGTATCGATCGATTGTGGATCCTTTTCCGAAGGATACTATGGGGATGCAGCGTATACCTTTGCGATCGGGGAGGTCGAAGAGTCTGTGGTGGAATTGTTGAAGGTGACGCGAAAGTCCCTGTATCTGGGAATTGAAAAAGCTGTCGTCGGCAACCGGCTGGGCGACATCGGGGCGGCAATTCAGGAATTTACAGAACAGGGACATGGATACAGTGTAGTCAGAGATCTTGTCGGTCACGGAGTGGGTAAGAATCTTCACGAAGCCCCGCAAGTGCCCAATTACGGGAAGAAAGGACGGGGAACAAAATTACAGCCTGGTTTGGTGATCGCGATAGAACCCATGATCAATATGGGACGGAAAGATGTGTATCAGGAAAACGATGGCTGGACCATACGAACCCGGGATGGGATGCCCTCGGCGCACTTCGAACATACGATAGCTGTCGGGAAGGAATCCGCCGATATCCTATCCAGTCACGCGATGTTGGAAGAAAATATGAAAAAGAACGCAAATCTTCTTGATTTTTAATAAATTTTTCCGATATTTGCACTCCGAATTAAAAAGCATATGGCGAAGCAAGGCATTATAAAACAGGACGGGATCATTGAAGAAGCGTTATCCAATGCGATGTTTCGGGTACGTTTGGAAAATGATCATTTAATTACAGCGACAATTTCCGGGAAGATGCGGATGAATTACATTCGGATCCTGCCGGGAGACAAGGTAGCTGTGGAAATGTCACCCTACGATTTGACTCGTGGGCGCATCACATACCGCTATAAATAACGTAAAATACAGATGATATGAAGGTAAGAGCATCGGTGAAGAAAAGATCAGCGGATTGTAAAATTGTCCGTCGAAAAGGAAAGGTGTATATTATTAATAAAAAGAACCCGAAGTTGAAGCAACGACAGGGGTAAAATATGTAAACTTATGGCACGTATAGCAGGTGTTGATTTACCCAGGCACAAAAGAGGTGTAATAGCTCTGACCTATATCTATGGTATCGGTTCGTCCCGGGCTAAGGAGATTCTTCAGGCAGCATCGATCGATGAAGATACGAAGGTGCAGGACTGGACAGAAGACAATATCCGGGAGATTTCATCCGCCATCCAAAACGAATATACGGTGGAGGGTGAACTGCGATCCGAAGTTCAAACCAATATAAAGCGCCTCATGGACATCGCCAGTTACCGTGGACTGCGTCATCGTAGAGGCTTGCCTGTACGAGGTCAGCGGACCAAGACCAACGCACGTACCCGTAAAGGACGTAAAAAAACGGTCGCGAACAAAAAGAAAGTTACTAAATAATAAGCTTAGCGTTTAATCGAGGAAAATGGCAAAAGGAAAAACCAAGAAAAAGAAAAAGCTAAATGTAGGCGCTGAAGGGCTGGTATACATACAAGCTTCATTCAACAACATCATCGTAACCATGACGGACAAACAGGGAAACGTGATTTCCTGGGGTTCAGCCGGTAAAGCCGGTTTCAATGGTTCCAAAAAGAATACGCCATATGCAGCCCAGGTGGCTGCTGTCGATGCAGCTCAGGTAGCCTATGATGCGGGTATGCGATCTGCGGAGGTATTTGTAAAAGGACCTGGATCGGGACGAGAAGCTGCGATTCGTGCCATCGACGGTCTGGGAATTAAGATTCGTCGTATCACGGATACCACACCTTTGCCCCACAATGGCTGTCGTCCACCCAAACGCCGACGGGTGTAAACCATCCATTTATTTAACTGAAGATAAATTAATACTGAGAGTTTATGGCACGATATACGGGACCTAAAACCAAAAAATCCAGAGCATTCGGTCAACCGATCTATGGATACGATAAGTTTTACGAAAGAAGAAAGTATCCTCCTGGTCATCACGGAGCGAATAAGAGGAGACGTCAAAAATCGGATTATGCGTTGCAATTGATGGAAAAACAAAAAGCCAAATACACGTATGGTGTACTCGAGCGGCAGTTTAGAAATCTGTTCCACGAAGCAGAACGAGCTCGTGGGGTAACCGGCGAAATTTTGATCCAGCTTCTTGAGTCCAGACTGGATAATACGGTGTATCGATTGGGTATCGCACCTACTCGACGTGCGGCTCGTCAATTGGTCACCCATAAGCATATTGCAGTGAATGGGATCCTGACCAACATCCCTTCCGCCCATTTGCGACCAGGTGATGTTGTGGCGGTACGTGGTAAATCACAGGGAATGGATGTAATCGTTGAATCGGTCAACAACAAATCTGATGTTCGAAAATATCCCTGGCTCGAATTTAATAAAGATAAAATGGAAGGTACTTTTCTCGCGATCCCTGAGCGTGAGCACATTCCCGAAAACATTAATGAACAATTGATCGTTGAATTGTATTCTAAATAAAGAATTGCACAAACCGCTCATTGGCAAAGGCTTTTTGGTCTTTGCCTTTGGTCGTTATAACAGAAACATAAAAATCATCGTATATGAGCCTGCTTAATTTTCAGAAACCAGATAAAATTATACTTCAGAAAGCCGATGAATTCCATGGACAGTTTGAATTCAAACCTTTGGAGCCTGGGTTTGGTCAGACAATCGGGAATGGACTGCGTAGAGTGTTGCTTTCTTCATTGGAAGGTTTTGCGATATCATCGATCCGAATTGCGGGGGTAGACCACGAATTTAGTACGATCAAAGGCGTCGTCGAAGACGTGATCGAAATCGTCTTGAATATCAAGCAAATCAGGCTCAAGAACAAACTCGATGATCCGGATTTGGAAGAAGAGAAAATTTACCTCACTCTGAAAGGGAAAGACGAATTCCGGGCTGGTGATATAGAAGATCATACCAATGTCTTTAGCGTAACCAATCCCGATCTCCTGATCTGTACCATGGATCCTTCTGTGAACCTGGAAATGGAATTTACCGTGACCAAGGGACGGGGATATGTCTCTGCAGATGAGAATATGCCCGAAGATGGTGCGATCGGAATCATCCCTGTCGATGCCATTTATACGCCGATTAAAAACGTACAATACAGCATCGAAAACACGCGGGTAGGTCAGCGAACAGACTATGAGAAATTGAATATCGCAATCCAAACCGATGGAACTATTCATCCGGAGGACGCTATCAAAGAAGCAGCTAAGATTCTTATTCAGCACCTGTTGTTGATTACGGATGACAACATCACCTTTGAAGCAGATGCGCAGTCTGAGGACGATATCGTCGATGAGCACATCCTGCACATGCGCAAGTTGTTGAAAACAGCTCTGGAAGATCTGGATCTGTCAGTCCGGGCATACAACTGCCTCAAAGCCGCTAAGATTAATACACTGGGAGAACTGGTGCAGTACGAAGAACATGAACTGATGAAGTTCCGTAACTTCGGAAAGAAATCCATGGTGGAAATTGAAGAGTTGCTTGAGTCGAAAGATTTGGAATTTGGAATGGATTTGACACCATTCAAACTGGACGAGGAATAATTCACACATATTAAAATTGCAGTAACTGACAGAGATCCTGTTCTCCGGTGCTGCGAAGAAAATTTAAATTTAACAGACAATGCGACACGCCAACAAGCTGAAGAAAATGGGCCGGACAGCAGCCCACCGTAAGGCCACGCTGCAAAACATGTCAGTAGCCTTGATTATGAATAAGAGAATCATCACGACACTGGCTAAAGCGAAAGCCCTGCGCCCGTACCTGGAGCCCCTGGTAACTAAAACCAAAGCGAACAACATGCACGCCCGGCGGGTTGTGTTCGATCATCTTCAGGACAAAAATGCCGTGAAGGAGATGTTTGGACCCATTTTGATGGCTATTGGTGACCGACCCGGTGGGTATTTGCGGATCATACGGATGGGATTCCGTAAAGGTGACGGTGCTCAAATGGCGATGATCGAATTTGTTGATTTTAATGAAACGTACAATCCCAATGACGGGACGATACCTGGACAGAAAAAGACCCGTCGAAGCCGAAGATCACGGCGTGGGGGTGGTCGGGCTGGAGCAGCTGCTGCTGCATCAACAGCCGATAACCAGGAAGAAGAATAATTTAAAAAAAGTCGGTTTTTACCGGCTTTTTTTTTGCTTATGCCTGAGCCCTTTTGGTTAAAATCAAATGTTTCAGGTATATTTGCAACGATCCAAAATCTTGACTTTTTTAACTAAATAGAATGATAAATCAATCCACTCCTGATAAAGCTTATCTCGTTTTGGCTGATGGCACGGTCTATACCGGACGGGCTATAGGTTCAAAAGGAACGACCACCGGGGAGATTTGCTTTACCACAGGTATGACTGGTTACCAGGAAACGTTTACAGATCCATCGTACTATGGTCAGATACTGGTGAGTACGAATGTGCATATTGGCAATTATGGCTGTAAGGATTCCGAAGAAGAGTCAAACGGTGTTAAAATTGCCGGATTTGTATGTCGTAATTTCAGCGATCACTATTCACGCAAAATGGCCAACGGTTCGTTGCAAAGCTATTTTGAAAAAAATCAACTGGTTGGTATTTCAAATATTGATACCCGGGCTCTCGTTCGGAAAATCCGGAATGAAGGAGCCATGAATGCCGTAATTTCGTCTGAGATCCATGATATAGATAAATTGAAGCGGATCGTAGCAAGTGTTCCTTCGATGGAAGGACTGGAGCTGGCCTCGAAAGTGGGAAACGCCGAGGTTTATGATTTCGGCGATGCCGAAGCCGACATTCGAATAGCCGTAGTTGATTATGGTGTCAAAACCAGCATACTCCACAATCTGGCGCAACGTGGTGCTTTTTTGCGGGTGTTTCCGGCCTCCGTTCGTTTTGAAGAAGTGATGGAATGGAATCCGGATGGCATATTTATTTCAAACGGGCCCGGAGATCCGGCTGCGATGGACTATGGGGTCGAGCTGGTACGAAAAGTGATTGATGCGGATCGTCCTTCCTTCGGGATCTGTCTTGGCCATCAATTGTTTGCTCTGGCCAGTGGTATTCCGACGTATAAAATGAAACATGGACACCGGGGTACCAATCATCCGGTGTTAAACCAGGAGTCGGGATTGGGGGAAATTACTACCCAAAATCACGGATTTGGTGTAAGTCCGGAGGCCATTGAGTCCAATTTGGATAAGGTCGAAGTGACGCACCGTAATCTGAATGATGATACGATTGAAGGTATACGGATCAGAGAACGGAAGGCTTTTTCGGTTCAGTATCACCCGGAAGCATCAGCCGGTCCGCACGATTCCCGATACCTTTTTGACCAATTTATTTCTGAAGTGAAAAAATATAAAAACATACCAGCATGAGTGCAATTATTGAGATCAAGGGACGTGAAATTTTGGATTCCCGCGGAAATCCTACCGTCGAAGTCGAAGTCGTTACCGAATCCGGATTTGTAGGCCGCGCAGCCGTTCCGTCCGGAGCATCTACGGGTCAGTACGAAGCTGTAGAACTTCGCGATCAGGACAAAGACCGATATCTGGGGAAGGGCGTACTTAAAGCCGTGGAGAATGTGAATGAAACCATAGCACGCGCTCTGATCGGGGTGGAAGTCAGTGATCAGCGCTATCTCGACGATTTGATGATCGAATTGGATGGAACGGATAATAAATCGGAGCTGGGAGCCAACGCGATACTCGGCGTGTCCCTCGCAGCAGCAAAAGCAGCAGCGAACGAATGTGGCATGCCCCTGTATCGGTATGTGGGCGGAGCGAATGCCCACATCCTGCCAGTGCCCATGATGAACATTCTCAATGGTGGATCGCATGCGGATAATAGCATTGATTTCCAGGAATTTATGATCATGCCTTTGGGGGCAGATACCTTTAGCGAAGGTTTGCGCATGGGAACGGAGGTATTTCATCACCTCAAATCAGTTCTTCAGTCTAAAGGATATTCTACGAATGTAGGAGATGAAGGCGGGTTTGCGCCAAATATTAAGTCCAATCAGGAAGCCGTGGAGATTGTTCTCCAATCTATTGAAAAAGCCGGGTATATACCGGGTGATGATTTTTACATTGCAATGGATGCCGCCGCTTCTGAATTTTATGACCGGGAAAATAAGGTATATCATTTTGCCCAGTCTGATGGGCGAAAGCTCTCTTCAGATGAAATGATTGGCTATTGGGAAGAATGGGTGAATAAATATCCTATTTTTTCCATCGAGGATGGGTTGGATGAAGACGACTGGGAAGGCTGGACCAGATTAACCTCGGCCATTGGGCAGAAAGTACAACTGGTCGGAGATGATCTTTTCGTGACCAACGTAGATCGGTTGGAACGAGGTATTATTGCAGGTGCAGCCAATTCGATTCTGATCAAAGTGAATCAGATTGGAACACTGACTGAAACGATCGATGCGGTGAGTCTGGCTAACATCAATGCCTATACCTCTGTCATGAGCCATCGTAGTGGAGAGACCGAGGATGTGACTATTGCAGACCTTGCCGTCGCCCTGAATACCGGGCAGATCAAAACAGGTTCGGCCTCACGTTCAGATCGTATTGCAAAATATAATCAATTGTTACGCATTGAAGAACAATTGGATAGCAGCGGAATTTATTTGGGGAAAGCGTTATTGGGATAAGTTTTTTTTCTATATTGGGAGTGTTTTAAGAAAAGGGGAACCAATCCGTTGGTTAATCTGGCCAAAACCGAACAAATGAAAATTATCAAGAACACCTACAGTCGTTTTTTATCCGCCATTCCGCCTGTTTTTCTCAACAAGTATATTGTTGCTTCGATGGCTTTTTTGGTTTGGATGGTTTTTTTTGATCAAAATAAATTGACCAACCAACTCGATTTAAGCCGTGAGATTCGTGAATTGGAACAGAACAAGGAATATTATGGGGAACAAATCAAAGTTGTTCAAAAAGCACGTACGGACCTGAACAACAATCTGGAACGATTTGCCCGGGAAAAATACTATTTTAAAAAAAGCGATGAGGATGTATTCATCATCGAAAAGAATTAAATCGCATGTCAATATTAGTCAATAAGGATTCAAAAGTTATTGTTCAGGGGTTTACGGGCTCCGAAGGCACCTTTCATGCCGGACAAATGATCGAGTATGGTACCAATGTGGTGGGAGGAGTAACACCCGGAAAAGGGGGACAAACTCACCTGGAAAGACCAGTCTTCAATACGATTGCAGAAGCCATTCGTGAAACCGGAGCTGATGTATCGATCATTTTTGTGCCTCCGGCTTTCGCAGCTGATGCCATCATGGAATCTGCAGCCGAAGGGATCAAAACCATTATTTGTATCACAGAAGGTATCCCGGTTCAGGATATGGTCAAAGCCAAAGCTTTTATCGAGGATTTCGATTGTCGGTTGGTGGGGCCGAATTGTCCGGGCGTGATTACTCCGGAGGAGGCCAAGGTGGGAATTATGCCGGGCTTTGTGTTCCAGAAAGGCAATATCGGCGTGATCTCCAAATCAGGAACGTTGACCTACGAGGCTGCGGATCAAATCGTGAAATCGGGTTTGGGCATATCAACCGCGATCGGTATTGGGGGTGATCCCATCATCGGGACGACCACCCGCGAAGCGCTGGAGCTCTTTATGAATGATCCCGAGACCGAAGGCATCGTGATGATCGGTGAAATTGGGGGGAATTTGGAAGCGGAGGCGGCTCGCTGGTACAAAGAAAATGGAACGAAACCTGTAGTCGGATTTATTGCCGGCCAGACCGCACCCAAAGGTCGGACGATGGGCCACGCCGGAGCAATTATCGGCGGCAAAGACGATACCGCGGAAGCGAAAATGGCCATCCTGGCAGAATGTGGGATCACCGTGGTGAAATCACCTGCTGATATTGGACGGACAATGAAAGAGGTGATGGGGTGATAATCGCGTTACTTTTTTGCTGATAAAAAGTAACCAGCCCTCTGCAATGGCTCTTTAGCTTTCGCACAGGCTATAGCGAAAAAAATCCTGCTTGCTCACCCCTTTATGGGATTGTTGACTTAACTTGGTTTATTTAGGGACTACTCATAAATTCAGAAATTAATTTCCTGAAGTAACGGTTTACGATGAGTCCTGAAAGGACGATGATGGAATAGTGCACCACGAACTAAATTCATATCATACCAGGTCTTGATCTTTTTATGCATCTCACCGATGCTATTCAATCATTGAACCCCGGCTCCAGACAGTGAGTCGGGGGGAATTGTTTGAATGGCAGAATCCCCCTTATCCGAATTGTTTGTTCTATATGTAAAAAGGCAAGTCTTAGACTCTAAAGCCATCGGTCCAAAATATTTCAACCTCCACTTCACTTCAACAACAATACCGAGGCAGTCTCCACCATCTTTCGTCCCGATTTATCGATTTAGCTTACCTGTACGATATATATACCAGCGGATTAGTTGGACCACACGGAAGTTTCGATAAACGTTGAATCGGTTTGATGTCGAAATCCGCCCGATTTGTTCCATAGGGTGATCGATTCCACCGCACTGCAATCCGGGCTCAGGAATATTTCCAATTTATCGTTTCACCTATCATCGTTGGGTGAAATGACATTGGGGATTTATCCCGGTCGCATTCGGATTCCTCATTGACCAGGACGGTTTATCTGCATTGGAATGTGCAACTGCCTGAATGTACTTCAAATGAATATTCCCTGCGTGATGATATGATTCGTTCACGATCGGACGAGCCATCATCCTATATGAAGGCCAGATCGGCCAAATCAGGTGGTAAGGTCCAGGACAAATGATAGTGAAAGAATGAGTTTCTGGATGGATATGGATCAATTTATGATTTCTGAGCTCGATGTTGGATCCTGTACTCAACATCCGGGCGGCTTCCCAGGGAGGAAGATGCACATATGGGCAGAATGGAATAATCCCTGATGATCTGTAGAACCGCATATAACCATTCTGAGGATATCATGGTTATGATTTGCTATTGCCAATCCTATGGAGACGATCCTTTCGGAACGGATACACCGTTTGTTGCTTAAAATTTTTTGGAAAATCTTCATCGCCGTGAAATCCAAGTTCGATATCCCGGCCATCGTGCGGGATGTATGCCGTCCCGAAAAGGTAATCCCAGACACTGAGCGATAATCCGTAATTCATCCCGTATGGATGTTCCGGTGGAAGTTCCTTCGCGTGGTGCCAAATGTGCATTTTGGGATTGTTGAATATATAACCCAATGGACCATAACTCCAGCCGAGGTTGGCGTGATTGAGGTGGCCGATCAACACACCCGCCATATGGATCACGATAAATGGCAGGAGACCAAAGCCGATCATGGCCAGCGGAATATATTGGATCGATTTGTATATAATAGTCTCCATAAAATGAAAGCGAAACTGTGCGGCAAATCCCATTTCTTTTACGCTGTGGTGCACTTTGTGAAATTCCCACATCCAGGGTACGCGGTGCAGCATACGGTGGACGTTCCACTGGATAAAATCAGCGATCACAAACATGATCAGGAGTTGCATCCAGCCGGGAAGTTGAGCAACCTCGATGGCCACCAGGTTCTCTATACCAAACAAACCTAAAAAGTCATTAAAAAGCTCCACGCCGATATGAGAGAGCGCATTGTAACCGATGAGGGAAAAAATAAAAAAGTTGAAAAAGATGTAAAACGTATCGAGCCAGAATCCATCGCGGATGATGGGTTGGTTTTTTCGCCAGGGTAGAATAATCTCGAGAATAAATACCAGGAACGAAAGCACGATCAACCAATAGAAATAGTTATTCCAACCCGGATGCGTGATTTCATGGACCAGATAATTCCAGTATCCGGTAAACGAGCCGATGATGATTTCGAGGTATTTCTCCATTGGGATTTGATTCGTATTGACCTGGTCAGGAACCCTTGATTACTACCATGGATAAAAAACGGTGACCGAAATTGTTTTGATATTAAGGGAGATTGTTGGGTGGCTGAAAAGGATCTATTTTAGTATCATTTATACTTTTTATCACACCACTCAAATATGCCAACGTATGAAAATTGTACCAACCTTTTTGATGTTGGTATTTTTCGGAGTCGGCCTCAGGGAACAGAACGATGTGACGTTCAATCCACTGGGACTCCTTTTTAGTTATATAGGCGTACCGATGGTAGAGCCCATGTCGAGACCTCTGGGCTCGAAGGTACCGCCACGTTCAATTTTAATTCATGCGACGTCCTGGACGATGAATGCATAAGCAACGGAATCGGTCTTCCAGCGCCAGGGAAGTATTATTTCAATCCCTCCAAGGGCACCGACAAATTCCCCACATCTAACCTGTGGTTCGTATGTGTTTAATTCGGTCATTATTACAGGCAGCAGGCACAGTGAAAACCGTCCGGTGTGCGTTCAGGTTTTGCATCGGTTGCAAATTGGGTGTCCAATGGAGACGTCGTCCTTGAGTTCGGACTGGGATGGGCCTTAGTAAACCCGTATAGCCCGGCACATTCATGCGGCCGATTAGCCTGCTCAATTATGATTTGGACTACCGATTTGAACCCCAATATTCAGATATCGGCCACCATTAAGATTAAGGATGGCCGATATCGAAATTTCTTATTACAGTAAGATCAGCAATATAATGATTAATATCAAAGCACCACTACCGATGTAAATACCCCCACTGAGTGCTTTAGCTTTTACCGCCTCGATTTCGTTTTTGACATGAGTAATGTCTTCTTTGATCATTTTCTTTTCCGCTTTAGAAGTAGCTTCTTTTTTAGCTACCTTCAATTCTTTTACCTTGTCTTTCAGTACCTCGTAAGCCTGGTGGAAATCTTCCTCCGTTTCCAGACTTTCGATATCTATGAGGGGATGGGGATCGCTACCCGTCTTCCCTGGTGTAAGAGAGAAGAGTATAAACAAAAGCGGGAAGGTGAACAGAACCAACTTTTTATTTTTCATGTTTTTTAATTTGTGATGAGATAGGTTTCAATCCAATAACGGTTTCAAATGTTTAATTTATATATCTAAATGAAAAATTTGAAAAAATTCCTAAACATGGAAACCCGTGAATTCCTTCTAAAAGCTTCAAATTTGAAGGGGAGATTTATCCTGCATTCCAATGGAACTTCCTGGCCGGGAAGTAGTCTGAATCGGAATTTCAAACTCAGTATATAATACGCAAAAAACAAAGTATCTATCCCTGACGAATATATGAAACCGACCATAGCTCCTGTCAGAGGACAAATGAAGTCAAAGAGTTCGTGAATAGTGCCAGGTGGTATAGTTAATCTTTACTCAAACACGAAAATTTGCTTTGTATGGTTTTGTCTATATTTACCCATTATTAGATCTGCATTATTCGAAAAATATGAAATTGAATAGAATTTTGACAATGGTGGTGCTGATTGGCTGGATGGTATCTACCTCTGCACAGACAATTGATGGTCGAACTCTAAGCGAATTAGACGGGGCTTATATTGAAGTTGTCATCCGAAGCAATTATCCACTGTCTAAGAATTTCAGGTATATGATCCGAACCGGACAACCCGACGATTCAAAATTGTTTCGGGCCTCTGAGATCCTGGATCAGGAGGGAAAACCGATGTCTTTTCAGACACCTCTCCAATTATTCAATGAACTTCATCAATGGGGCTACCGATTGGTAACTTCTCATGGAACCGACGA
Source organism: uncultured Bacteroidota bacterium (assembly GCA_937952445.1). Lineage (GTDB taxonomy): Bacteria > Bacteroidota > Bacteroidia > Chitinophagales > Saprospiraceae > Membranihabitans. The sequence continues at coordinate 27,468 of CALGAA010000401.1, forward strand.
AGGAGATGAGCGTCACATATTTCAACGGATTTCTCCTACGAATTCACAGAGGGAGGAAGCTACTATGAGATCCGTTGCGACCATTGTTACGGGTGCTGTCCAAAGGGAGAAGGATTTACCGATGTTGGAAGGAAAAAAGGTTGGGATTTTGGGTAATCAGACTTCTGTGGTCGGTGATCCGGATAATCACCTGGTCGATGCATTGATAGAAAATGGGATTGACGTTCGTTTTGCATTCGCTCCTGAACACGGCTTCCGGGGCAATATCGAACGGGGGGAAAAGGTGAGCAAAGATGTCGATACCAAAACAGGTATCACTCTTCATTCCCTTTACGGACCCAATAAAGATGCTCAGTCTATTGTAGAATCGGTCGATGTAATGATTTACGATCTCCAGGATGTAGGAGCTCGATTTTACACATACATTACCTCCCTCCATCGGTTGATGCAATTGTGTGTCGACGCAAATCGTCCGTTGATTGTTCTTGATCGGCCCAATCCCAATGGCGATCAGGTGAACGGACCGGTGAGGAAAAGCGATAAATTTAAATCCACGGTGAGCTACCACAAAATCGCGATGGTTCATGGCTTGACGGTGGGGGAGTTAGCCCATATGATAAATGGCGAAGGATGGCTGGAGAACGGAGAAAAATGCGATCTTACTGTGATCCCGGTGGATGGGTACGCCCACTCTTCGAAGTATGTGCCTCCCGTAATCCCCTCACCGAGTCTTCCCAATTACCTTTCCATACGGCTGTACCCTTCGTTGTGTTTATTTGAAGGGACCGATATAAGTGTGGGGCGAGGTACGGATTTTCCCTTCCAGGTGATCGGGTATCCCGATCCGGTTTTTGGAGATTTTACTTTTATTCCCGGCTCAAGAGAGGGGATGTCCGCACATGTGGAACAACAGGGAAAAATGTGTTATGGCGTGGATCTGAGAAATGTGGATCCGGATGAATTCACGTTCAATCTCCGACACTTCGTTGATTTTTATCAAAAGGCACCCTTTAAAGATACGTTCTTCGCCCGACCGGATTTCTTCGATAAATTGGCGGGGAATGACACCCTCAGGAAGAAAATCATTCAGGGATGGAGTTACGATGAAATTGAGGCAAGTTGGCAAGAGGAACTGGAGGAGTATAAAAAAATGCGGAAGAAGTATTTATTATACGATGATTTTGAATAGAAATCCGATTATAAAAGGAGAAGGAAGGCCGGGCGTTTTCGACTGACGCACTAACTCCCCAAATTACTTGATGGTTTCCAATGTTCCCTCCCGAACCATCGCCCATAAGTAATGCCAAAACGATTTGGTTTGTATACGTTCCACTGTAAGGTTTTTTTCTTCCACCGCTCCATCTAATTTGTTTCTGAGAATAAAATTGAGGATTCCGGAAATCCATCGATGTCGGGAGGTCCCGTCTTTTTTAAGTAAATGAATTCTCAAAGCATCATAATCGACATACATATCGCCTCTGGCGATGTGGTTGTTACCATTATAATTAAAGGCAAGTTTATTAATGGCACCCTCGGTCGCAATATTCAATGCAGGTGTGACAAAATGGTTAATATCCTCATCTTTAAGGCGATATAAAATCCCGGAAATTTCGAATTCATCATTGGGACTCCGGCTATTAAATGACCAGGTCATTTCGAATTTTGCGTCGCCCATGAATTGGGTCTGTGCAAGAACCGAGGTAGGCGGATAACTTCCGGTGTTGTTTAAGTGTGCAATATGCGCGTTGATCTTTTCAAAATAAATCATGCCAGGCGGAGGCTCTTCCTTAGTCTGAAGCTGAAATTTGATATCGGTATCAATGATGTGGGTACTATCCACAGAAATTTTAATAGGCAGTTCTCGTATCAATCGGCTGTAAAGTGGTTTGAAATTGGGGTAATCAGGTAACCTGTTATCTTTGTAGATATCCAGTTGAGCGTTCATCAGTCTTATGCTTTCGGCCGAAAACTCAAGGCTGTCTCTGGCGTGATCCATACCAAAATGAGTCAATTCCACTTTCGGGATCATAAGATCAAGCCAGGCTTTTTCAAATGGAATATGTGAAGAGAATTCCAGTTTTTCATAGGGTGATTTGATCTCCAGGTTTTCAAGTACCGTTAATGAATCACGCGAATTTAAACGACCGATGGAGAGATTGAATAGATCACTCAATCGATAAAAGACAGTATGGGCCACAACCTCATAATCAGAATAACGAATGGGGATGGGTTGATGAATTGTTTTCCGGTCCAATTGGACTTCCTCCATCTGAAATGAAGGTATTTGAGCTGAAAATAAAGTGTCTTTGGAATTCTGATCCACCTGATGAATTTTAGTCTGATGCAATTCCAGTACACCGAAGGATAAATCCATTGTTTTGGTTGCAGTGGAAGCTTCTTGATTGTCGATCTGAAGGGTGTCCCGGACGATTTTGACTAATTCTATCTCAGCATTCGAAATAAGGAGGTGATTAAAATGGATTTTGTTTGCGTTGAGATACTTGATGAAATTGAATCCCGAGGCTGTCAGTTCTGCAGCCGAGTATATGTCATGAACGAGATCCGATTTTTGCTGAATCCAATGAATGTTTTTTAATCCGGCTCGATTTGTGAAAATATTGACCTCGAGGGAATCATAAAATAAGTGGCCTTGCTCAACTTGTTGATCGAGTAGTGATTTTATTTTGTATTTCACCCAGAAATTGGCTCCCCAAAACAGAACACCCAGTCCAACAATAACGAGTAGCATTATTTGTGTCGTCCGGATGGGTGTTTTCATAAAATATGCTTTTTAATAATTCCGGAAGAAATGAATTGCCGGGCTACATGAATATTCCTGACGTAAAATACATAATCTCCATTTCTAATAGGACTAGTTCGCCGAATTTTAAGTTCCTATAGTGGTATTTCAAAATATTTTTGTCAGATCGAAGAAGTATAAACACGCATCGTGGGGCCCACGTATGGCTTATGGTGATGGTAAACTGGCAAAAATGAGGAAGAAATACCCATAGAAATTTATGATTTAGTGACTGGTGCACTAGACTACCTCCTAAATCCAAGTAATTTACCCCCATACGGTGGGGTAAGGCAAAAAACACTTCACAGTTGCCATATGCAATGAACATATCACTCGAAGTGGTGCACCAGACCAGGTGTAACTTTTACCTTTTCTACGTAAAAAAATCCGGTGGCTTTTATTGAACCGGAAGGAATCACGTGGTAAGCCCCTTATTGGTGCCACTCGTCATGGTCTGGTTAACTTCCTCCGGTCAAAAACCTGCGTCAGTTGACCGCTACTTTTCCTCAAAAAAATCTAATCTATACAAATCGTGTCGTCGATCATGAAGATTTCGGACACTGCCATAATTGTTCAGATGCTTCAGAAGATCGAGGTCGAGATCAGCGAGTAAAATCATTTCGGTATTTGGGGTGGATTCCGCCATAATTCCATTCGCCGGAAACGAGAAGTCACTTGGAGTGAAAATTGCCGATTGGGCGTACTGGATCCCCATATTGTGGACGATTGGCATATTCCCCACGCTACCAGCTATGGCCACATAACACTCGCTTTCGATCGCTCGTGCCTGCGCACAGTGTCGCACCCGGTGATAAGCGTTTTGGGTCACGGTGTTGAAGGGAACAAATAATATTTGCATCCCTTCATCGGCCAATTTTCGGGCTAATTCCGGAAATTCAACATCGTAACAAATCAATACGCCCACTTTACCGGCATCTGTTTCAAATACCTGGAGTTTGTTCCCACCCTTTAATCCGGCAGAATGAAGTTCATTGGGCGTAATATGAAGTTTTTCGTACCGATCGATCCGCCCATCACGATGGCAGATGTATCCTACGTTGTACAATTGATCATTGATAATTAGGGGCATGCTTCCAGCGACAATGTTCACATAATACTTGATCGCCAACTTTCCAATTTCCTCTTTGATTTGTTCGGTGAAACGGGCCAGCTTTCGAATGGCCATTGGTTCAGGCATTTCGTTGAAATTGGCCATTAAGACCGCACTGAAGTTTTCCGGAAACACTACAAAATCAGCGTTTCGATGGGCAATGGCTTCCACGAAATATTCGATTTGTTCCATCAGGCCCTCCATTTTGGTAATCAGCCGCATCTGCCATTGGACCAAACCGATCCGAACTTTCCCTGTTTGGGTGATATGACTTTTCTGATCTTGCTTAATGGGTTTTTGGTAATAAATATTATCCCATTGCAACAAAATTCCATACTGTTCCGCTTCCTTTTCACCAGGCATGTAATCTCTGATGATTTTCTTGATATAAAAATCATTTGAAAGCTGAAAGTTGAGGGTGGGATCCAGGATTTCTTTGCTTCGTACCTTTGATATGTATTCCTCTGCGCTCATTTTTTCAGCGTACGCAGCGTATCGGGGTATGCGTCCGCTAAAAACGATGGATTTTAGATTGAGTTTTTCACAGAGAGCTTTACGGGCATCGTACAATCGTCGCCCCATTCGCATTCCCCGGTAGTTGTGGTTAACGAATACATCAATCCCATACAAGGTATTTCCTTTTGGATCATGGGTGTCGAAGGAATCATCTCCTGTGATTTGGGCGTAGGTATGATCGTCCCCGAATTGATCATAATCCACGATGATAGACAAAGCGCTACCGACCACCCGGCCATCGACCAGGGCTACGAACTGGCCTTCAGGAAATTTATCAATCAAAACCCTGACCTGCTCTTCGGTCCAACTGACGTTGGTCCAACGAGGATAGGTTTCTTCCATAGATTGGAGCAATTCTTTGAAATCCGAAAGATTCAGTTGCCGGATTTCGACAGCAGGTGATTTATGTGTTGTCTTATCTGTCATATCTCAAATGATTTTTTCATATCTGGCCGGGACAAAAATCCATTCTTCTGGAAATCGGGTGAGATTTCATTCATCTCCCGCATCGGGATTCTGAGGATTTTACGATTGATAATCAGCTTTAATAGCTTTTCAATGGCAAACATACGATCATTCCTATAGTTTGTTGATGCAGTAAAGTTATCCATAATTTGCCGCTATAGGGCCTAATGATCTCAATTATCCACCTGGTCAGTGCAAATGCTTTAATATTTTATGGTCAACATAAAAGGTGCCAAAGGGTACAAAACTCGATATAATCACAACCGAGGTTCGGCTGAGGAATTTCCATCCATCCTGGATGCTGATCATTAGAGTTTTAACCACAAAAAGCACAAAAAGTCCTCCGTGAATTGGTCCCAGATACTCGACCCAGCTATGGTTGTCAAATGAATATTTCAAGGGCATAGCGATGAATACGAGTAAAAGGAGTGATAAACCTTCCAGGAATGCGTATAGCCGTAACCGACCAATTTTGGTGGTGAAGAATTTTGTCATTGCAAATGGTGGATTAAATGTCGGCTATTTTTTATCGATTTTGTACAATTTACCACCCTGGGTGACCGTGTACAGAGCCCCGTCGGGTCCCTGAGTTATGTCTCTGAAACGCTCTCCCTCGTCTGGTAAAATCCGTTCTTCTCCCACCACCCTGTTGTTCTCGATAACCAATCTGGCGATGTGATTACTGCTTAGACCGGTAATGAACAGGTTGTTTTCCCATTCCGGGATATTGGTTCCAGTATAAAATGTCATCCCGCTTGGTGACAACACCGGATCCCAATAGTAAACCGGTTGTTCCATACCCTCTTTTTGCTGGATAGGTGGATCGCCGATGGCATCTCCGCTGTATTCAAGACCGTAGGTGATGACAGGCCATCCGTAATTTAATCCTGGTTTTACCAGGTTCAACTCGTCCCCTCCTCGTGGTCCAAATTCGTTGTTCCACAAATCACCTGTGACGGGGTGAAAATCCAATCCCTGGACGTTTCGATGTCCATAACTATATATTTCGGGAAGGGCGTTGTCCTGATTTTCAAATGGATTTCCTGCAACTGGCTCCCCGTCTGTAGTGATCCTGAGTATTTTACCAAGAGCCGAATTCAGGTCCTGAGCCTGGGGGCGGGTGACCTTATCTGACCGTTCGCCTGTGCTGACAAAAAGATTGCCATCGTCGTCGAAAATGATCCTTCCACCATAGTGCAATCTGCCATCATAGGTTGGCAGAGCACGGTAAATAACCTCGGCATTTTCGATGGATGATTCATCATCGGCCAAACGGCCTTTAGCTACGGCTGTATGATTGCCATCCGCTACCCGCTCTGAAAACACCCAATAGACCATCCGATTGTTGGAGAAATCCGGGTCGAGGGTCAGCCCCAATAATCCACCCTGACCTTCGTCATCCACTTCTGGAATTCCGGTAATTTGGTCACTGATCTGTCCGGTTTCAGGATCTACGATGACCATATATCCTTCATTTTCATTGACGAGTAATCTGCCGTCCGGTAGGGCCACGACAGCCCAGGGCGAACTTAACGCTTCGGTTATGATCATTCCTTCATAGGGTGTGGTGGTTTTGACCCCTGGCGCTCTGGTTTGTCCTTCGAATGCTGGTTCATAATCCGTATTGGGTTCATTGGTTTCAACTGGAGGATAGGACGTTGTGTCGGCTGTGGTTCCCACATCACTTGTGGCTGAATTGGAATTTCCGCATGAGAAAAACACTGTCGACATAGCGAGCAGGCAAATTATCAATTTCATTTTTTATCTATTTTATGTGGCTTGGAAATTAAATATGGATCTTTCATTTTTACGGTATACTTGATAAATCAAGATAATTTTAGAGCATGAAGATAAGATATATCTTATAGAAATCCCTTAATAAAGAAACGTTGTCTGAGAATTTTTCTTGTTGATTGAGCACGTTCAGTCCGGGTTATTAAGTAGTACACATCGAATAAAAACCGGATTTATGGACATGCGGTCGGCGCAAAGGGATTTGTTTAATGACAGGTTCGCTATTCATTAAGGGTAGCTTATAGATTCTGAAATAATTCCTGAAGTTTTGCGAAATTGACTTGACTTATCTTCGTGGCTGGATGAGCTCGATATTATTTATGAAAGGCGTTTTTGTGTTGAATTCGCTGATCCTGTAGATGGTGGGATACAAATGAAAAAGGCCTTTCCGCTCCTTCGTCGCGTACCTTTTTGCTTTCCGTCGTTGTAGTGGTAAGATGCTGTCGGGGTGGCCGGATGAGCTCGCTTTTATTTTAGTAAGTCGT
>CALGAA010000402.1 GCA_937952445.1 uncultured Bacteroidota bacterium
GGAATGACCAATCAGATCGTCTTCCACTGGGCTCCGGATAAACCATCTCAATATTTGGATGCTTCCTTGTGGCAGTCCGATGTAGTGCCGGCGATGGATGACCGGAGTGCCTGGATGTTTGTAGTGCCTGCGGATATGGATGGCGAAAATGGCATGGATCTGATCGTCGGATCAAAAAGGAAAAGAGGGGATAGCGGAGATGATCAAGCCATCATCGGTTGGCTTCGATGTTCTGCAAATCCCCGAAAGGTTTCGGAATGGGAATTTTTCCCCATTTCCAGCGCTGGTTGGATCATGTCTATTGACCTGGTGGACATGGATGATGATGGCTTCACGGACATCCTCATTTCTGATCGCAAATTCAGCAGCCAAACAGGTGTGCGGTGGTTGAAGAATCCCGGTCCCGACTCCCCCTCCTTTTATCGGGAATGGGAGTCAGTAATGGTGGGTGTTCAAGAAGGGGAGCCAATGTTTCTCGACCGGGCAGATTTGGATGGCGATGGTCAGGAGGAAATAATCGTCCCGGATTTGTACATGGGATTGACGATTATGAAGAAAAACCCGACGCTTCCCGGAGGCTGGGAGAAAATCGTAATCCCCTATCCGGCCTGGGCCGGTAACCGGAGTAAGGCTGTCCAGTGTGCGGATATCGATGGCGATGGAAATCCGGAAGTTGTCCTTTCCTTTGAAGAAGAGGGAAATGTAGCTTCCATACCTTTCTCAGATTATAAGAAGAAAGGAAAGTACAGCGTGATAGGGGCAAAATTAAATACTCCCGGCAACCTACGGGGGGAGTGGGCATTTTTTAAAATCAGCGGCTTTCAGGGCCGGAAATTCGATCTTGTCAATCTGATAGACCTGGATGGTGATGGTGATTTGGACGTTTTGACCAACGATGAAAACGAGGAAGGGGACGGACTTGGCGTGGTTTGGTACGAAAATCCATTGAATTAACTCCACTTTTTTGGCCGTCTTTATCCCTTCAGTACTATTCTGGATAAATACCCGACCATCGTTGATTTGACCGGAGGACCATATGAAGGCCATGCTGAATTAGATGGTAAAAGTTTTTACATCCTTCTGAAGGGGGAGGAAGCCAAAATATTCGACCAGCTTTTTGTATTTTGGAAGGCCGATAATAAAATTGCTAGTCGTAAGGGATCTAAGAAGCTCGTTAGGGTCGAAGGTTAATACTTTCTGTATAACGTTTCTGAGGATCCACATGAGTCCCCCTGATTTGAAAGACACGTTGCCACAGGAATTTGAGGAATTGAAAAGCGCAGTGGAAAAATGGGAAATGGACATGAATCAATATCCGGGAATTTCGTAAAAAAATCTAATTAGGATTTAATGAAAAATATAGTCATAATCGTTTTTTTGATCATTGCATTGCCTGAATTGGGTAGCGGACAGGATGTACATCAACCAAATATTGTCTATATCCTCGCCGACGATTTGGGGTATGGCGATGTATCCTGCTACAACGAGAATTCGAAACTGATCACGCCCCATATTGATCAGATAGCGAGGCAAGGATTGAAATTCACAGATGCCCATACTTCATCCTCCGTATGTACGCCGACGCGTTACGGAATTTTGACGGGCCGATACAACTGGCGTTCTACCCTGAAAAACCATGTTTTAAGTGGTTTTTCACCGGCATTGATTGACTCGAATCGCCTTACAGTAGCCTCCATTTTGAACTCAAAGGGATATCAAACGGCCTTTGTCGGGAAATGGCATTTGGGCTGGGAATGGGAGATTAAAGTGCACAATGGTGACGTGAATAACTTGAACTCGCACCCCGAAGTGGATTATTCCATGCCGATCAAAAACGGACCCAAAGATTTGGGTTTTACCTACTCGTATGGCTTTTCTGGATCCCTGGATATGCCGCCATACGTATATGTGGAAAATGGTATGCCTACCGCCATTCCGACAGATACTACGGTATGTGTGGATGAAAAGGGGTTTTGGAGAAAAGGACTGACTTCACCCGACTTTGACCATGTGCAAGTGCTTCCACATCTCACTGACCAGGCCATTAAGTTCATCGAAGAAAAATCCACTGCATCCGCTCCCTTTTTTGTATATTATGCGCTTCCTGCCCCCCACACGCCAATACTGCCCACAACGGAGTTTTTGGGAAAAAGCAACACCAATTTTTATGGCGATTTTGTGCTTCAGGTGGATCATGAAGTTGGACAAATCCTGAACGTGCTCGAAGATATGGGAATTGCGGAAAATACCCTCGTGATTTTTACAAGTGACAATGGATGCTCCCCCCGGGCTGGTTTTTCAGAACTGGCGAGAGTCGGGCACCACCCCAGTTATATTTTTCGGGGACACAAAGCGGATATTTATGAAGGGGGACATCGGGTACCGTTTGTGGTCAGGTGGCCCGATAAAATTCTGCCGGGTCAGGTGTCTGAGGAAATTATTTGTACGACGGATTTGATGGCGACGGTAGCTGAGATTATAAATTTTAAACTCCCTTCAAATGCAGGAGAAGACAGTTACAGCCTTTTACCTTTGTTCGAAGATGGTAAACTGGAAAAACCGCTGAGAGAAGCGACCGTGCATCATTCCATTGACGGGCGATTCGCGATCCGGCAGGGAGATTGGAAATTGATTCTCTGGCCGGGATCCGGGGGGTGGAGTTATCCCCATTTGCCCGGAGACCTGGAAGGCTTACCCAATTTTCAACTGTACAATTTATCAGCTGACCCTGGCGAAGAAAATAACCTCATTGAAGAGCATGCGGAAAAAGCGATGTCTATGAAAAAATTGTTGGCGTCGTATGTTCGATCCGGAAGAAGTACCCCGGGGGATCCCCAAACGAATGACGGTGAGGTGAAATGGAAGCAACTGGAGTGGATGGATTAGATTTGAAATCGGTAAAATTCCTTCGAAAACCTGACATTTGATACTAATGCACCGGCAATACCTTCGTAATATATGACGAGGTTATTTTTGTCATATCCAAGAAGTTAAACCGCCTATAGCCATAGCTACCAATGCTTTAGATGATGAAGATAGGGTGAAAAAGGATCCATCAGATTTGCCACCATTATAGTGACTGTCGCACTGGCTTAATCCGGACTTGCATGAGGACAAATGCATGAATCGAAAATTTCGTCAAATATTGGGTTGTTCTTAAACATTTCCATAATTTCAGGTATATTGCCACCTCGTTAGCCGAATTTGGCAATTTAATATTTTGAATTAACTGGATTTTGCGGAAGAAAAGAGAGTTCCTCTTTTCGGGAGCTATGAATTGAACATCTTCATGTATACATTTTTTATTTGCCTGCTGGTACTGGTCGTAGGATATTATTTTTACTCCCGATATGTGGAGCGGGTTTTCGGTGCCGATCCCACACGTGAAACACCTGCCGTGGCCATGGCTGATGGGGTGGATTATATTGGGCTGCCCTGGTGGCGGATTTTCCTGATTCAATTTCTCAATATCGCAGGATTAGGGCCCATATTTGGTGCCATAGCAGGAGCGATGTGGGGGCCGGTAGCCTTTTTGTGGATCGTCCTGGGGTCCCTCATAGGTGGAGGTGTTCACGATTATTTTTCAGGTATGTTATCGGTGCGAAATAAAGGAAAAAGCCTACCCGAGATGACGGGCAAATACCTGGGCGAAGGAAGCCGCAAATTCACCATGGTATTTACCGTTACTGTACTTATTCTGGTCGGTGCCGTTTTCATTGCCGGCCCGGCCAAATTGATGAGTGACCTTACATTGGGTGACAGCGGGATCAATAGCATGTTTACAATTCAATTTTGGACGTTGCTGATATTGGCTTACTATATCCTCGCCACCATGCTTCCGATTGATAAAATCATCGGGAAATTGTACCCCATTTTTGGCCTGGCTTTGCTATTGATGGCCATTCTGGTATTTGTAACTATTTTGTTTCACGAGGTGGAAATTCCCGAACTCACCATGGCAACCCTCACCAATATGCACCACGGTGGATCGGATTTTCCCATATTCCCTATGCTTTTTATTACCATTGCCTGTGGTGCTGTTTCAGGATTTCATGCAACGCAATCCCCCATCATGGCTCGTTGTATCAAAAATGAAAAGCAGGGAAGACGCATATTCTATGGAGCGATGATTACCGAAGCAGTCGTAGCGATGATTTGGGCGGCAGTTTCGATGAGCTTTTTTGGTGGTGTTTCACAGTTAAATGAAATTATGGTGGCTGAGAATGGAAACGCTGCTTTTGTAGTGAATGCCGTTTCTTCCGGGTTGCTGGGCGGTATCGGAATTGTATTGGTTACTCTCGGTGTGGTGGTCGCACCGATTACTTCGGGTGATACTGCGTTTCGGGGAGCGCGAATTATAATCGCAGACTTTTTTAATTGGGAACAAAAAAAGTTGGTTCCCCGGATACTTACCAGCATCCCCTTGTTGGCGATAGGTTATTCCTTAACTCTGATGGATTTTAGTGTGTTGTGGAGGTATTTTGCCTGGGCCAATCAAACCATAGCCGCCATTACACTTTGGATGGTTACGGTGTATTTGTTGCAGGAAAATAAGAATTATTGGGTGGCCCTGGTGCCCGCTATGTTTATGACAGCCGTATCAGTATCCTATATAATGGTTGCTCCGGAAGGCTTTCAATTGCCGATTACCATTTCGGTCTGGGGAGGAATAATCGCAGCCTTTGCGGTGTTTGCGCTGTTATTCAAAACACGTCGATATGCGATCGGGACTTCGGCTAAGGTGCCGTATAACAAACCGGGATAGGTAGTTGATGTCAAACAGTTAGGCAAAATCTCGTTTGTCAAACTTGAATTGGGTAGGTTTTTCGGAAAATGTTATTTTAATCGGATATTGAAAATCTTTGGATTCGAGCTGCAGTTGAATTTTTCTTGGGGAATAGATCACGGCGAGTCCCCACAATCCATTCCGTGCATGGGGAGATGTAGGAGAATGGAATCACTGATCAGCGGGTTCCGATGGAAAAGTGAAAAAAACTAATATGTATTTGAAACACCCCAGCGTTTGACAACTCCATATTCTTCAATCAAATCCATTAAAGGAGGCGCTTTAACCAATCTTCTGGTTTGGTACGATTGGTATATTTACGCTGCCTTTTCGATTTATTTTTCCGCCACATTTTTCCCTGATGGCAGCCGGACAATACAATTGCTACAAACCGCCGGAATATTTGCCCTGGGTTTCCTGATGCGTCCGATCGGAGGTCGGTTTTTAGGCGCTTTTGCGGATCAGTTTGGTCGACGGAAATCGATGCTGGTTGCTGTTGTTCTCATGTCCCTGGGTTCGCTGATCATTGCAATTGTTCCGGGTTATCATACCATCGGAATATGGGCCCCTATTCTTTTACTTTTTGCCCGTTTGTTGCAGGGATTGAGCATTGGGGGCGGGACTGGGATCGTCACCGCGTATCTGACCGAAAAATCACCCCCACACCGACGGGGCTTTTTTGCCAGTTTTCAGTATATGACTCTCGTAGGGGGCCAGATTATCGCGCTGGGGTTGCTCGTGCTTTTGCAGACCTTTTTTCTGACCGACCAGCAATTGTACGAGTGGGGATGGCGAATACCCTTTGCTATTGGAGCCGTTTTGTCGATTGGGATGTTTTATTTACAAACCCACATCGATGAGACGAGGGCTTTTAAAGAAGTGGATAACCTATCCCGGGGCAGAAAACGGCGTATAATTTCACAGCTCATTCAGCATCCCAGGTCTATTTTATTTGTGGTGGCATTGACGATGGGTGGAACGCTGGCTTTTTACACCGCCATTGTCTATATGCAAAAATATTTGATCAACACCGGAGGGTTGTCCAACGCAGATGCAACCCTGATCACATTCATAGGGTTGTTGATATTCGCCCTGATGCAGCCTTTATTCGGTGCCTTGTCAGATCGCATCGGCCGCAAACCTCTCTTGTTGACATTCGGTATTTTGGGAGTGGTGACCACCGTCCCCATTATGACCGCTTTAAGTCAGTCCGATTCGAATTGGGAAATATTTGGTTTGTTGATGGTCTATCTGGTGATATTGAGTGCTTATTCGAGCATTAGTGTGGTGGTGAAAGCAGAAATATTTCCGGTAGAAGTCCGGGTGATCGGAGCAGGGCTACCTCACGCCATTACGGTCGCATTGTTTGGAGGAACGGCGGAATATGTCGCCTTGTGGTTGAAAAGTATAGGCCACGAGCGGTTGTTTTTCTGGTATATCACTTTCATTATATTTATTTCTCTGCTCGCTTTTATCTTTACGAAAGACAGCAAGATCCATAACAAAATCGATGATGAACCATTCGGGTAATATGAACCAACAATTCGATATTTCGGTAATCGGTGCCGGCCTGGTCGGGCTGTCAACCGCGTATCACCTCCAGAAGCGATTTCCGGATAAACGGTTTTTGGTTCTGGAAAAGGAAGATAGGGTGGCCGCTCATCAGTCTTCCCACAACAGTGGGGTGATTCATAGTGGAGTTTATTATAAACCTGGAAGTCTCAAAGCCCAAAATTGCCTAAAAGGATATCGGAGATTGATCGATTTTGCACAGGAGTTTGATATCCCCTACGATGTGTGTGGAAAATTAATCGTGGCGACATCCCCGGAGGAGATCAGGATTTTGGAATCCATCTACGGCCGGGGGAAGGCCAATGGATTGGAAGGATTGAAAATCATTTCACCAGAAGAAATGCGGGAAATCGAACCTCATGTACGTGGCCTGAAAGCCATCTGGGTGCCGCAGGCAGGAATTATTGACTTTCCGGCGGTGGCAGAACAATTGCGGATTTTATTTGAAAAAGCGGGTGGAACTATTGCCCTGGGGGAAGAGGTGACTTCTATCCGGGAGGAAAAAGAGGGACTTTCGATCATTACACGGAGAAACAGTTTCCGGAGCTCTCATCTGGTCAGTTGTGGAGGGTTACACTCTGACCGACTGACGGGCCTGTCGCACCCACAAAATGACCTGCGGATCATCCCGTTCAAAGGCTGTTATTACCAGTTAAAACCAAAAAGTGAGTTTCTGGTTCGCAATCTGATTTATCCGGTACCCGATCCGAACTTTCCTTTCCTTGGCGTTCATTTTACCCGGATGATTCGGGGCGGGATCGAAGCCGGACCCAACGCAGTTTTAACCTTGAAAAGGGAGGGATATTCTCCCCAAAGTGTCTCGTTCAAAGATGCGATGGCGACAGCCAACTGGCCGGGATTTTGGAAAATCGCCAGGAAATACGGAAAAACCGGAATGGGCGAGCTTTATCGAACATTGTCCAAAAGAGCATTTACGCGCTCCTTGCAAAAACTGATTCCCGAAATTACGATGGATGATATCGAAACCGGACGGGCCGGAGTGCGGGCACAGGCGTGTAGTCGGGATGGTGTATTGCTCGATGATTTTGATTTCAAAAAGATCGGTCGATGCCTGCACGTACGAAATGCCCCTTCCCCTGCGGCTACTTCTTGTTTGGCCATAGGCGATTCCATAACGGAAATGGTTGAAAGCAATCTGGTGGGCAGTTAAATCAGGGCAAAGAGCAAAGGGAAGTAAACCGGGAATTAGTGCGCCGGGCATTTCCGTCCAGTGTCGAAAAACGTCGGGCCTTTTCGTCCTTGCCTTTTTCAAAGAAAATCGAGAAATCTCATCAATTTTAATTAATTTGGCAAAAGGCACAGACGAGCAGAATGCCTTATCTGCATAAAATCCTCAAGTGGTCCATCGGTTACTGCCCATAACTGAATCCGATAACTCCGAAATTAATAACCTGCAAAAATGAAGAAAGACCGACGAGATTTTTTTAAAAAAAGTCAGTTGTTGTGGCTCGTCCCCTGGATGAAATTTTCGTTCAATCCCCGGAAGCAAGCCAGGATTACTGCAGATCGAGTATATTTTACCAATGGCATTAAAGTATGCGAAACTTCCCCAGGATCGTTGATGGTTTGGACCCGCCTTTGTGCAGTGGAAGAACCTGTACCGATCACAACGGCTCGTGAAAAACAGCCAGGCACATATTATCCGATTGATTTCGACGAGGAACAACCTGTAGAATTGATGGACGGTGCTGTCAGGGGGAAATCAGGCAAGGTCAGATTGAAAATTTCGCATGGGGACTCCATCCGGACTACAGATTGGTACGACGCATTGGCCGGGAATGATTATACCGTGCGAATTCCTGTGAATGGATTGAAGTCGGGTCAGGTATATACGATTGAGGTGGAAGCGAAGTCGTTGATGGATGGGGAAGTAAATTCAGTCGTAGGAAAATTTCAAACCGCACCAGCGCCTGCTGCTATAGCACCGGTCACCTTCACGACTTCGACCTGCCAGTATTTGTGGAATTACGATGATGTTACCCGCGGATTCAAGACATATGACTCAATGAGTCGATTGAATCCGGATTTCTTTGTCCATACCGGTGATTATGTATATTACGATCGAATAGGTCCGATGGTTGACCATATCGACAAAGCCAGGCACAAATGGCACGCGATGAATTCCAGATTGTCCATTCGGGAGTTTCTCCAGAAAACCCCAATGTATATGATCAAAGACGATCATGATTTGCTGCGGGATGATACCTACCCCGATTCCCAACCTTTAGGTAATTTCACACTCGAAGAGGGTCTTCGGGTATGGCAGGAAAATGTACCATTCGAGGGTTTGCCTTATCGTACAGTCCGATGGGGCAAAGATTTGCAATTGTGGATGGTCGAAGGGCGGGAATACCGCACCGAAAGAAATGTCGCGGAGGAAACCAGAAGAACCATTTGGGGAGCCGAACAGAAAGAATGGTTTGAGAAAACATTTCTAACGTCCGATGCCACTTTTAAAATTTTATTCTCAGCAACCCCCATAGTTGGTCCCGACAGGGAGAACAAAAAGGATAATCATGCCAATGCCTTGTTTCAGGAAGAAGGCGACTGGCTAAGAAACCTACTTTCCAGCCGGCCCGGCACTTTCGTGATCAATGGCGACAGACACTGGCAATATGTATCGGTGGACAGTGCCACAGGACTTCGGGAATTTGGTTCGGGGGCTGTATCGGATTCCCATGCGGGAGGATGGAACCAGAACGATTGGCGTGAAGAACATCGTTATTTGCGTGTGAAGGGTGGCTTTTTGAGCGTGAACGTATTCCGTGAAAATGAGCGGCCCCGCATTGATTTTATCCATCATGATGTCGATGGGAATATAATGCACAAAGAAATGGTGAAAATGTAATTTTTTTATAGGAGAAGTAGTCTATTTACAACAAAGGTCAGTCCCCGTTGATTCAATTCCGGGCTATTTTGGGCGGAGTATTCAGAAGATTATCCTTTGGTTCATGGTTTTGTTTACGGAGTGGAAATGAAATGTAGGAATGTTGGTTTAGGAAGCAATCGTATAAAAAGAAATAACAGGATAAATTTCGATCTTGTTATTATCCGGAACTGGTCCGGTTACCGGCTCATCGAAGCAGTTG
>CALGAA010000403.1 GCA_937952445.1 uncultured Bacteroidota bacterium
AACCGTGGGGCGTACGATTGGACGATACTTACCGGTATATATCTTGTGGGGAATGGTGGTTGTAGTGCTTTTCCCGCTTATTTTTGGGATCAGGTAGAGAAGAGCTAAACCACGTAAAGGCTATGTTACATGAGGCTTAACTCTACCGTCGTTAAAATCACTGCGTTGCACCCCAACCCTAAAGGGAGCCGTAATGATTTTCGGCCGATTCGCTTTGAACTAAGGGGGGAAGGACAGAAAATCGATTGAATTTACAGGGTGTCTGGGTGGTTAATAAAATGAGTAGAATTCCAGATTTGTCTGGAGAACACAAACTTCCTGAGGTTCGCTGCCCGTTTTAGGGATAAAAACTTTGAAATGCACGACGAATATTTTGTACATCCCCGATCCATCGTTCGTAAAATATGGGGAAACGGGGATAACATTTTGTTCATTTTTGGAGGTTCAGCAGCGGAATTTGCACTCAATAAAGCCGTGGATTGGTTGTATTTCACTGGTCTTCTTCCCCAAGACCCTCTGGGACGATTGTTTTCCACGGTAAAATACGCCCGCCAAATCGTTTTTTCAGACCGGAGCGACGCCATGAGGGCCATCGATACCATCAGTTCTATTCACGAAAATGTGGAATCCCGACGGGGTGAGCAAATTCCGGAATGGGCATACCGCGATGTTTTGTTTATGCTGATCGATTATTCAATCCGTTCATTTGAATTGCTGGAAAGGAAAATGAATGCTGGAGAAAAAGCAGAGGTTTTTGACGTCTTTATCCGGGTGGGGAAGCGGATGAACATCAAGGATTTGCCCTCCAATATAGCGGATTGGGAAAAAATGCGTCAACACCACCTCGAACATCACCTTCAACGGACCGATTACACCGACGATCTTTATCAGCGCTATCGCCAACACCTGGGTGATTTCCGATATTGGATCTTGCTGGAAGTCCAAAATGGACTGGTCCCCCAAACCGTCCGGGAGCACCTCGGATTTGGGCGTAAATCGTTTCTTAAACCTGGTATACGTTTGTATCAACTGGCCAACCGTATAGGCATAGGACGACCATTGAAAACGTTGCTATTGCCTACGCAATACAAACAGGAAATTCTTGATCTCGACCAGGTTTCAGATTCGAATACCCCTTCCTGATTCCTCGAAACTTTCTGATATTGAAGCTGACCCTCATCAAAAAGGTCTTGTTCACTAATCACTCCAACTATTTGCGTTTCCATCGTTAAACTTCATTCCAACCACTATAGTAGGGCGGGACAAAAAAAATCAGTAGTTTTATAAGCCCATAAATTTCAGCACCATGAATTGGAACTTTTGCCTTCTCCTCGCTATTTGTTTTGCTTTTCTTCCTGCCTACAGCCAGGATCAGGAGACCATTAAAGTGATGGCCTACAATATTCTCGATGGGTATGACAGGGGTCAGGATCAGGCACGAAAGAAACGTACTGTGGACTTTTTACAGGATCAAAGCGCGGACGTGATCGGTTTTCAGGAACTTGTCGGATTTACGGCGGATAGTCTTGCAGCATTTGGCCGCTCATTTGGTCACCCGCATTCGATCATACTCAAAGAATCCGGCTATCCGGTGGGTATTACATCCACGGAGCCGATCGAACTTAAGGCAAAAATCCTGGGGGATTTGTGGCATGGAATGTTGCACGTCAAAACCCACGGAATAGATTTTCTGGTCGTACACCTCAGCCCACACGATGCCGAAATCCGCTGGCGTGAAGCCCGAACGATTACTCAATATATGGAAGACAATCTGGTCGATCAACCTTATTACATCGTTTTGGGTGATTTTAACTCGCTATCCCCTTTTGATGCCTATTTCCATGAATCCCAACCGGACCTGTTGCAGGCTACTCAAAAAGGAGATGATCAACGGGGAAATAGAAGAAATCTGATCGATGGGCGATTTGATTACAGTGCCATGTCCCGATTTCTTCAGCATCCTTTGTTTGATATAACGCAATGGTTTACTCCTGCGAAAGATCGCTTTAGCTTCCCCACACCCATTCTCACAGGTAATAGACTGCAACCGGATGAAATCATCACGCATCGCCGACGAATAGATTACATTTTAGTAAGCCGGGGACTCGCTCAAAGAGTCAAATCAGCCGAGGTGATCAACCAGGGGGTGGTGGATCAGTTATCCGATCATTATCCGGTCATCGCCGAATTGGAATGGCCGCCGGCTCCATAATCGTTCCATTAACCATTATTCTTCTTTATTTGAGTAACGTTACCGGCGATTTAACTAACCTATTTTTTCCAATAAACAACGCTGAAAACAAGGTACTCAACTCGTTCTTTTGCTATTATTTCGATCAATTATCTTTCAATATAAATTTCGTTAACGGTAACCTCAGGTCAATATGACCTAATTTTCTCTTAATTCAAGACCTATTTTCCCATCTACAGAAATCTATTCTTCAAATAGAATATATTTTCATCTTATAATTTGGTATGTAATATTATTTTCATAATTTTATCATGACTTTAACGGATTATAGGAACTTCCTGACACACATTTTGATGATAAATTAAGCCTTGAAACGACGCACAGACACTCCGAAAACGATTAAGAAAGGTCTCTGAGAGCTTCTTTAGTTTTCCAAATAATCATTCAATTGAATCTATATTATTCACAATACAAATCAGATCAATGATGAATACGATTACGCTTAAACTCACTTTTTGGGTCCTGCTGATTGGCTGCTTTCTGCCGATACAGGTCCACGCATTTCCGGATAAAGCGGAAACTACTGATTCACCCACTCCCGAAATACCCGAAGTGGATGTGACCGGTACAGTCACCGATGTCAATGAGGAAACCCTGATCGGGGTCAACGTCGTAGTCAAAGGAACAACCAAAGGAACTTCGACCGACCTCGATGGCAAATTCTCTCTCGAAAATGTGGCCGAGGATGCTGTGCTCGTGTTTTCTTACGTTGGCTACCAAACCCTCGAGGTCGAAGTCGATGGCCGCTCCCAGATAAATGTCACTCTGGAAGAGGATTTACAAAGACTCGATGAGGTCGTAGTCGTGGGATACGGCACCCAGACCAAGGCCAACCTGGTCGGAGCCGTCACAGCGGTTTCTGGTTCTGAAATCGAAGCCATCCCTGCCCCGGATGTAACCAACGCAATTTCGGGTAGGCTGCCAGGTTCGATTATCATTCAGCAATCAGGCGAACCAGGTCAGGATGCGGCTAAAATATTAATCCGCGGAAGGACTACGCTTGGAGACAATACCGGTCCATTGGTGGTAATCGATGGTATACCGGGCCGGTCGCTCAGTGAAATAGATCCCATAGATATTGCGAGTATATCCGTTCTCAAAGATGCTTCTGCCGCGATCTATGGAGCGTCAGCAGCTAATGGTGTAGTTCTGGTCACCACCAAACGAGGTCAGTCCGGATTACCCAGACTAAGTTATCAGTTTTACCAGGGCTTTATGACCCCCACTGTTTTACCCAAAGTCACCAACGCTGGTGACTACGCTACAATGCTGAGTGAATACCAGGATTATGAAAACCGGAACCGGACATACTCGGATGAGGACATCGCTTTATTTTACAGCGGGGAAGACCCCTGGGAGCATCCCAACAGCGACTGGGTCGGGGATTTGATTTCCAAATGGAACACCACCAGCCGGCACAACGTCACCTTTGATGGTGGATTTAAGGGCATGTTGTATTATGTTTCTGCCGGTTACCGGAATCAGGAAGCGATATACAAACAAGAATCCACCAATTACCGCCAATACAACCTTCGCGCCAAAGTAGAAGTACCCATCACCGATTGGTTTAAAACATCAGTGGATTATGCGGGATTCCTCAATCGCCGGTTATACCCCACCAAGGGAGCCGGTGATATTTACGGTCAATCCACGCGGCTTGTTCCCACTCAATGGTCCTTCTGGCCCAATGGAAGACCGGGTCCCGATATTGAATATGGAGACAACCCGGTGGTGACTTCAACACTGGAAACGGGTTACGATGATCAAAAAGACTTCGTCAATCAATTGACATTCCGTGGCGACATCACCCCCAAATTTATCGATGGACTAACGATCAGCGGATTTTACACTTTTGATCTTCAAAATGGATATCGTAAGAGATTCCAAAAACCCTGGATATTATATTTCCCCAAATGGGAAACAGCAACCCGGAATTCACAGGGATTCATAACAGATATGGAATTGACTCCTACCCCTCGGGGCGTATCTTCTCCTGAATTGCTGGAATCTTACGACAAATTCACCCGAAAAATGGGCAACGCCAGCATTTCCTATTTCAAAAATTTGGGCAATCACAATTTATCGCTCTTTGGAGCATTTGAAATCCTGGATCAGGATTGGAACAATTTCCAGGCCTTCCGCCGATACTATATTTCGGATATCGTCCAAAGCATCAATGCCGGGTCAGATACGGATAAAGACAATTCCGGGTCACTCGGAATCTACGCCAGAAAATCCTGGATCGGAAGAGCTACCTATAACTATAAGGAAAAATACCTGGCTGAGTTTCTCATCCGACGGGACGGTTCTCTCAAATTTCCTCCCGACAGTCGTTGGGGTAACTTCCCGGCTATTTTGCTGGCATGGAGAGCTTCCGAAGAAGGATTCTGGAAATCAAATCTGTCTTTTATCAACTACTTCAAACTACGGGCTAGTTATGGCATCATCGGAATGGACCCCGGTGATCCATTTCAATACGTGAATAAATATGTTCTCGCCAGCGGTATGACCATGGGCACAGCAAAAGCAGTCGAAACCGTCGTGCAGCAAAGCGGGGTGGCCAATCCCAACATTACCTGGGAAAAACAAACCACTTCCAATCTTGGATTCGATGCCCAATTCAAAGACAACCTGTTCTCTCTGACCGCAGAATTTTTCTACAACAAGCGGTCCGATATTCTGGCTCCCCGGAATGCATCTGTTCCCGGTTTTACGGGCCTCCAGCTACCCGACGAAAACATCGCTGAAGTGGACAACCGTGGATTTGAGGTAATTGGAGGGTACCACAAAGTAGTCAACGATAATTTCCGCTTTGATGTATCCGCCAATTTTAGTTACAACCGAAATGAAGTTGTCTTCATGGATGAACCAGAACGAGCTGTGCCCTGGCAACAAAGAACCGGGCATCCCTACGGAGCTCAATTGTTGTATAAAGCAATCGGCATCTTCAAGGATCAGGCAGACGTCGAAAGCTATCCTTCCTGGCCCAATGCCAAACCAGGTGATGTCAAATTTGAAGACGTGAGCGGGGATGGTAAAATCGACAGTGATGACCGGATTTTATTTGACAAAACAGACGCACCACAGGTCTTTTACGGTCTATCACTGGATGCAACGTATAAAAACTGGACCCTGGCCGTCCTTATTCAGGGACAGGATGAATACTACAGAATGAATGTGCAGGATGGTCGCCGGGGAGAAGCTGGTAATTACTTCCAGTGGCATTTTGATGACCGTTGGACCCCTCAAAATACCGATGCCAGCGTAGCAAGGGCATACAACCGGGATGATTTGTACTGGTCTTTTGACAACAACAATAGCACGTATTGGTGGGACAACATGGCTTACGCCCGGTTGAAAAACCTCGTTTTGAGTTACACCATTCCACGAAGTGTATTTGGAGAAATCGGAATAACCCGGGCTAACATTTTTGTATCGGGGAACAACCTTTTCCTGATTTATGCTGCACAGAAGAATTTTGATCCGGAGATCGGAGCACCGATGGCTTATCCCGCGGTCAAAACCTATGCAGTGGGTGCACGCGTAACTTTCTAAATGACATTCTGGAATAGATTAAAAACAACTATCATGAAAAATATATACAACATAATTCTCCTAAGCTTTCTGCTCGGTGGAATGTTTTCGTGCGAAGACGTCCTTGAACAGCAGGCGGTCGATTCATTTAATGAAGAAACAGTATTCCAGGATCTCAACCTGGTCAAAGCCTATCTGGGCCGATGTTATGACTTTATCGGAGGGGACAACAATCAACTACTTGGCATGCGAGAAGACTTGTTAGCCTCAGCTACCGACGAAACCCTTTGTATTCACCGACCGGGAGGCTACACTTTCACGAAAGGTACATTGACCCCGGACAATTTGGGCCATTTCGGAGACTGGCGTTTCTCCTGGATTCGGTGGGAACCGTTGTATCAAAACATCAAAAACGTCAATGTGTTTTTGGCGAACATCGACAAAGTACCACTGCAGACCCCCAACGATCAGGCCCTGTTGGACCAAATGAAAGCGGAAGCTCATTTTATCCGGGCATTTGATTACACCAATTTATTTCGTTCATACGGAGGTTTGATTCTCGTGGACGAACCTTTTGAACTCGGCCAGGATTTCCTGAACATTACCCGCTCCACCGTGGATGAGACGCTTGCTTTTATCCTGGCAGATATCGATGCAGCCATTGCTGGCCTTCCTGAAAAGGGCAATATTGAACAGGGCCGTGCGACTAAAGGGGCAGCCGCTGCCCTGAAATCGCGATTACTCAGTTTTGCATCCGGCGAATTGATGAACGGCGGGTATATGCCCAACAATGGACTCGTATCCTTCCAAAGCGGGAGCCGGGAAAGTCGGCTTCAACAGGCTAAGGCTGCCGCAAAAGCCATTATGGATGGAACGTATGGCAATTACGGATTGGTGGGGACCACGGATGACCCACCAGCTAATATGACCCAGGACGATATCGATGCTTACGCTGCCAATTTTTACAATCTATTTACCCAGAAAGGGGAATGGAACGAAGAAGTCATTTGGGGGGTACAATACCTCAACTCACAAGGAAATATCGCTTCTCAAAACAAATGGTTTGGGCCCAACGGGTACCACAACTGGGGAAACAACAATCCGCTGGAACCCGTCGTACGGAAGTTTGAAATGGCGGATGGTTCGCCTTTTGTGTGGGACAAATACAACGAAGGCGATCAATACGTGCGGGAATTTTCGGCAGCTGAACTGGAAGCTGATCCTGAGCGAAATCCCTACAATGGCCGTGAGCCCCGCTTTTATGCCAGTATATTGTATGATGGGGCCAAATGGCAGGCAAGGCCCAGCGATGCTGCAGGGATCGATCCGACCGGGTTAATCCAGACCGGATACTGGCTCGCCGCCGATGGTTCCCAAACCGCTGGATTGGACACCCGGCAGGGGCTGATCGAATCCTGGAATGGGACCAAAGTGGGTTATTACATCAAAAAATACATGGATGAAAGTACCGTGGGCCAATACTTTAACAATGAGAATGCCTGGATTGAATTCCGATATGCAGAAGTTGTTCTGGATTTTGCAGAAGCTGCGATCGAACTGGGAGATGTACAGGAAGGAATCGATGCCCTTAACATGGTTCGAAACAGGGCCGGATTACCGGACAGAGTCACCACAGACCAGGATCAGGCCCGTGAATGGGTGCGTCACGAACGCCAGATTGAATTCTTTGGAGAAGGCGATCGATGGTATATGATCCGCAAGTGGATGATTGCTGAAGATGTGATCACAAACGTACATTTTATGGAAATTACCCATTTTTCAGATGGAGGAACCCGGTGGGAATACGATATTAATACCATCGTTGATGACCGCACCTGGCATGATCGCCAGTACTGGTTACCCATTTCAAGGGATGAAATGAACAAAGCCCCACAATTGACCCAAAACCCGGGGTACTGATGTAGAGTGGACTGAAATTAGAGTTCCAAAATTAACAGTGGCAAAATGAACACCCCCTCTGTAATATGTACATTTCGGAGGGGGTGTTCATATTTATGATCGAGGCTAAGGTTGAGACAGAGTGAGATGAGACAGCCGTTTAACGCCTCTCTTTCAACCAATACTCGAAAAACCGATAGATAACCTCATTGGATTCGGGGTTTGGGCTGTGCTCCGGACGATTGTGCATGGCTACCCGGTCTGTGTATCCCAGTAACTGATTGACCTGTCGGCTGTGATTCAAAATTGTCCAGCGGGACGGTGGATCCTCCGACCCTCCGGATACCAGAAACGGGCGAGGCGCCATCAAAGCATGCAATTCCTGTAGGTTGAATCCCTCCTCCATTAGCTGCGGATACAATCCATACGCCGGATTATCGGGCGTGATCAACCCTCGCTGTCGCCAGGGTCGGGGATGATAACCCAGATACCAGGGCTCCCAATAGTTGATGCTGGGTCGGTCATTCTGAAATGCGATCCCCGGATCGGACCACGCCGCACATGCAAATTTATCGAAAAGACAGGAGGCAAACATCGACCATTTTCCCCCAAAAGAATGCCCCGTGATCCCGATCCGATCCGGATCCACCTCGGGGTGGTGAGACAAGGCATACCACGCATTTGCCGCCGCATAAGCCAACATCGATAAAGGCTCTACTTCTGCACGGTCAATATGGGGGTAATACAAGGCATAAGTTTTGGCCTCACTCGCCTCTCTGGTTCCGATCGAAAGTGTCACGAAACCCCTTTTCGCCAGTTGAAAAGCAAAATCCCGATTCACCTTATCGTTGAGGTTAGCAGCCGTCTCGGGTTCATAATAGACGGTGATGACAGCCGGTTTTTCACCGGGTTCATCCGGCACCAATAAATAACCATCTGTCCGTTCACCCGGTATCCAATCAAATTCCACCGTATACTGGGTAAAATCTTCCCGCCGTTCCTGAGCCATAACCTCCAGCCTCTGATCCGTCATCAAATCGGGCCACTCCCCCATTTTCTCCATCCACGTTGATCGGATTTCTTCTTTTCGGCGGGCCCATTCCCGCCGACTCACCACCGTGTCTCCATTGTAAAAAACCAGCGGCGATCGGTAATCCCCCAATACATCGGCCCATTCTGCCGGCGGGGAAAAATAATCCTGAATTTCCGCCCATATCGCAGAATCTCCGGGTTGGGGAATGTTCGTTTTTTTCGCACCGCCACACGCCATTACCAATACCAAAAACAAAATACAAACTAATTTTAGTCGCATAAACACCTTCGATTTGAGAGTAATTTAGTAAATTAATCGGGCATATCGTGTACGTAACCGCCTAATTTCTTATTTTGATGGAAGGATGAAACGACCCACCATGAATACATTCAAAATTATACTTATATATGGGCTGATTTTAAAAATAAGCGGTGTATGCGGACAGTCCGTTGGCACGTTGACGGATGACGGTGCCTGGTGCTGGTTTAGCGATCCACGGGCTATCTTCGTCGGAGGGTCAGAGAACCGCAGCATTTTCACAGGCTGGGTGACCCAAAACGGAGATATCGAAGTAGCTATACTTGATCTTCAATCTGGAGGTATTGAGAAAAAAGTTATTTATCCCGAACTTCAAGTCGACGACCACAACAACCCTGCTTTCGTGGAACTTCCCGATCACCGGATCCTGGCGCAATATACCTGGCACGGTGGGACGAACGGGGTGATTCAAAACGTCATGGAAAGTCCTCCGGAAATCAGCAGCTTTGGAGACCCATACGTTTTCAAGCCCAAAACCGATCAACTGATCGAAGAATACCAACGGGAAACCTACACCTATGCCAACCCTATGATCCTTTCTGCCGAAAACAACAAGCTGTATAGTTTCGGCCGGTGGATCGGATATAAACCCAATATGATCACATCGACCGACAACGGACAGACCTGGTCGGATCCAAAAGTGGTGATTACCTCTCCGGAGCTCGACACCAACAACCGACCCTATGTAAAATATTTCTCAGATGGGATTTCCCGGATTCACCTGGTTTTTACTGACGGCCACCCGGCTGTGGAGCCCACCAATTCGGTCTACTATTGTTATTATGAAGATGGAGCTTTCTGGCGGGTGAACGGGGAAAAAATTTGTGACATCGAAAACCTGCCCTTCCACCCGGAAGATGCTACGGTCGTATACCGGGCGACGGAAGAATCCGGTCGATCATGGGTCTTTGACATCGCAGCCGATGACAACAAAAATCCGGTCATTTTATATACCAGATACCCACGGGTCAAGGAACACGATTACTATTACACAAGATTTGATGGAAATTCCTGGCACCACCATCGGATATTATACTCCGGCCCCTGGTTCCCGGAAGACGTCCACGGTCAGCGGCAGAGAGAACTGAATTATTCCGGGGGATTGACTTTGGATCCCAACAACCCTGCTGTGATATACTTTTCGCACGTCATCGATGGAACCTTCGAAATTTCGAGAGGAGAAACGCCAGACTATGGAAAAACATGGGGCATCACGCCCGTTACCCGTGATTCACAATTTGACAATGTACGTCCGTTCGTCCCTCGTTATCAAAATTCAGATGATCCTAACGCTGTACTATGGATGCAAAACCATTCCTACATCCATTACACCGATTACCAATCCAGCATCCGGTATGCTATTTTTCCGAAATAGACCGGCACCAACGCATTATAAATAATAACCTCCAGTCCAAATTGGATAAGGTCAAAGTGGAATGGGATGTGAAGATCGACTACCTTATCTGCGAGGGAAAAATTCGGTGAGTTATTCCCCGCAGGGTGTAATCAGGTGAAAGCAGCTCAAAGGCTCACCCACCGTGTTACGCCCATTGGTGACTGGCAATTTGGAAGTGCCCTTCACCTGAGAAAAGCAGAGGGCCAGGAGCAAATTGGGAGTGCTTTGCCGGGGCAAAATTTCATGGTTTTCAACCCAGACAGGTCAACTACTACATCCCTCCGGCTTTGATCCTCATACGACCTACACCTTGATAAAAATCCGCCGTTTGTACATAAAATACAGCAGGCCAAATTCCAGGAGCAGTACACCGAGCTGAACGATAAACCGCTGCATATCCTCCCCCGACATTTGGAGAAATCCATTGAGCAGATAGCGGGAAGTATAACTAAAATCGACCAGACCTGAAGCTAAATAAATAAAAAGAGAATTGAGCCCGATCACCTTGAAGGGGAATGACCATTTTTGATAACCCCATACATCGATAATCAGGTAGAAAAGGGCCATAAATAAAAAACTAATCCCCCCGGATACCAGGATAAATGAGCTCGACCACAAATGCTTGTTAATGGGAAAATGAAAATTCCAGATGACCCCAATGACAATAGCCAGTATGCCTGCACCGGCCAGCCACATCACTTTCTGATTGTCAACGATGGATCTACGGAGTACCGTACCTGCCAGGGTCCCCATCAGGACCAGCCCGGTAGCCGGAATGTGTTGGAAATATCCATTTTCGTCATAAATCCCATCGATCAGGCGTCCGGGCACGATGTAACTGTTGATAAATGTGGCCAAATTTCCCTCCTGGGATAAATCGCCCGCACCATAACCCGGCACCGGAATAAACAACATCGCTGCCCAATAAAATATCAGGATGCCTGCGAGCCAATACAGCCGCCCCTTCCATTCAGTATTGAGATAAATAAGCGTGGCCAGAAATCCAGTCACCCCGATCCGTCCCAACACACTGACATAGCGAATCTGATCCCAATCGAAGTGCAATGGTTTATTTTTGTACACGATTCCCAATAAGCTGAGAATGATCATGCGTTTGAATGCTTTCCAGTATATTTCCCGCTTAGTCAGGCCCTTACGTCTGGAAGATGCCACGGAATACGTCATCGAAACCCCCGCCATAAATAAAAACAAAGGAAAAATGACGTCCTCGAATGTCAATCCGTGCCAGGGAACGTGCACAAACTGAGCCGTGAGCCATCCCAACGATTCCCAGTTCATCGCCTCGATAAAACTCGCGATCAAATGTGTTCCACCTATAATCAAAAACATATCAAAACCCCGGAGGGCATCCAGGGATTCGAGTCTTCGGGTAAGGATATTTTTAGATGATTCTGAGGTATTTTCCATGGCCATTTGTTGAAGTAGATAACTTGATACTCATATACCGACGGTCGGATTAATTCCTGAATATTGCACGATCACGCACGCTAAGGATGTGAAAAATAATCGCTTCATAAGGGTCTTTAACCCCTGCTTCATATAACACGCCAATCTGGCCGGGTAGGGCCACCATACTGGAATAAGCAGCAGGTCCCGCATGGATCGTCTGGATCAATGGCCACGATTTTCCTTCGTCTTTACTCACCCGGATACTCATATTATGGCGTCGATTTGTAGAAGCCGGATTAGAAAACAAAATAAAACTGTTATTGGAAGTGTTCAGGTAATCGTGACGGATTATACTGGCCTGGCATACAGGTTCCACAAGTTCGTCCACTCGTTGTGGTTCAGTCCACGACAGGCCACCATCGTAGCTCACAGCATGGGTTCTCCGCATTTCTCCAAAATAAGAACGCATATTCATCAAAAGGGTACCGTTGGCAGCATTACCAGTTCCGATTTCCACGACCTGGCACTCGTTGACCCTGGGGCGGATCACCCCGCCCATTTCCCAGGTACGTCCGTGGTCTTTGCTAAAAATGGTATGCGATCCATATTCGAACGGTCCACCTCTGACGTTGCCATTTTCGTCATCGTAGCTATGATCACAGGGAATAACCAACCAGCCTTTTCTTGGGCCATGTTGTATCTGGATTCCATTACCCGGCCCCGTAGCGTACCATCCCCAATCCGGATCTTTGGTGGTCGACGTAATGTCCCGGGGTTCGGACCAGGTCAGCCCATGATCTTTACTGCTCATCACCCATACGGTACGGGTGGATTCGGCGGTCTTGTGTATAATAGCCGATTCGTGATCGTGCCCGAGGTTGTGGGTCAACAATAAGAAAATTTCTCCGGTTATTTGATCGACCACCGGACAGGGATTTCCGCAGGTATTGCTCCCATCATCCCACAGAACGACTTGAGAGCCCCAGGTTTGACCGCCATCAGTAGATCGTTTCATCACAATATCGATATTGCCGGCATCTCCTCTCCCAGACTTTCTACCTTCACAAAACGCCAGAAGACTTCCATCTGTGGCTTGTACGACCGCCGGAATCCGGTATGTATTGTACCCATTTTCACCGGCGGTAAACAGAGCAATGGAATCTACTGTGAAGAAAATTTGACCGAAAGAAGTGGTGGAAATGGAGCATAGTAGGAACCCACTGAATAAAAGGATGCTTGTAACAGAGAAAAATCTGGCGTGGATCACGATATAGCGATTAATTGATTGAAGTCCGGGTTCAAAATCTAAAGTCCGTATCGAATGGACCTTAAATACCCAATCTTCCAAAATTAATCAATAAGGTCAATAATACGTAATCAACGCCAGACTAAAAACGAATTATTAGCAGTCATAGCAAGCCCAATATACTGTACGCAAGGTAAGGGTTTATGTTGGCTGCCTGATGGTGGGGTTTCGGATATCCCCGACATACTCAATCCTTATTTCAAAGTCATCACCAGAATCCGTATATGCGATATGACCGGACTTTTAGTCTTCTTTTGTATTTGAAATTATTGCTGCTCCAGAAACTTTTTAACAAAGGCATCATCGTGCATATCCGGATATTGCCGCGCTATACGATCCAGCTCCTCAGACTGACCGGGCGAAAGAACCTCTTCCGGATTGAGGCACCAAATGCCTTTCATCAGCCCTTGCCTGCGAAGAACTTCGTGAATCCCGGGAATACATCCCTCAAAGTTATGGGCCACATCGAAAACGACTGCGTTGGCATCCGTCACTTCAATATTCCGGGTCAGCATTTCAGCCGGGATGCCCTGGTTCCGTTGCAAGATGGCTTTAATTTCTTCCAACAACTCCACAGCTTTACTGGTCCAGACCGCCCAATGCCCAAGCAACCCCCCCACAATGCGTTTTCGGCGTTCCACTCCATCCACGGTAAACGCGTATTCCGTGAGCAGATCAGCGATGATATTGTCATCGTTTCCGGTATAGAGCGATATCTCTTCCCAGCGGGACGAACTTACCACAGCCCGAACCACATCGATGGTTTGATACCGGTTGAATGGGGCTATTTTAATCGCATGAACTGAAGGAATTTCAGCAAAATCCTTCCAAAATTCGAAGGGCAGGAGCTGTCCTCCTACGGCTGGTTGGAGATAAAAGCCAAAAATGGGCAGAATTTCCCCCACCTGACGAGCTCGATCGATAAGCTCGTCGTAGGAATAGTCCTGTAGTCCTCCCATACTCAGCAATCCGTAATCATAATCCAGACTCGCCGCCAGTTCCGCTTCACGGAGGGCCTGATCGGTTGGCCCGACGATTCCCGCAACCATCGCAAAAGGGCGTTGCAATTGTGCACGATCTACCTCTTCTCTGGCCAGTCGAAGCACGGGCTCAAATAACTGTACATCCTCATTTCGGATTTCGAATTGGGTGGAATGCACACCCACCGCCACACCGCCTGCCCCGCTGGCCATGTAATATCGGGTCAACAATCGTTGATTCTCTTCATCCAGTTTACGATCTGCAGTCAATGCCAGCGGATGAGCCGGGATGACCGTACCATCTTTGATTAGATTTTTGATATTCTCTTTCAACATTTCTTATCTTAAATTCTTAAAATTTACCATCTCTCACCTGGAAATGGGTGGGCTTTCCGTGGGTTTCTCCCCCGCTTTGCACCCATGTAGCTGTCCAGTCGATCATTTGAATCAGGGAAACTGAAGGATATCCAAAAAGTTTATGCGCCTGAGTGGCATTATTGAGCAAGGCTGTAGATTCTTCGGTGTTGTTCAATACAGGTGTTTTACCCATTCGCCTGCCAAATTCCTCCGCCACCCATCGGATGGAAATGGTCTCCGGACCGGTCACATTAAGGATTTTCGGAGGGCTGGAACAATGAAGCAAAGAACGGAGGGCGATTTCATTGGCATCCCCCTGCCAGATGACGTTCATATGTCCAAGCCGCAAATCGATGGGTTGTTCCTCATATACCGCTGTAGCGATTTCAAGTAGATTTCCATAACGCATATCGACCGCATAATTGAGCCGATAGATCAACATCGGAATGTCGTATTTGTGTGAAAAATGTTCGAATATGCGTTCCCGTCCCAGGCAGGACTGGGCGTACTCACCGAGTGGACCGGGTGACGTGGACTCCGTGGCTCCTCCGGAAAATACCGGAACGAACGGATAAATATTACCGGATGAAAAAACGATGATTTTGGAATTCCGGAATTTTTCAGCAACCCTTCCCGGGAGGTAGGAATTCATCGCCCAGGTCAGGTGTTCATTGCCTCCTGTCCCAAATTTTTTCCCTACCATATAAATCACATTGGGCACATCGGGCAGGGCGTTGAGTTCTTCTTCGATCATCAGATCTGCAGAGATCGTCTGGATTCCATGGCTTTCAAGATCTTCTTTTAAGGCCTGGTCAGAAAACCTTGAAACTCCGATCACAGATCTCTTCATCCCGGCGGCCTGGGATGCCCTCTGAGCCAGTTTTGCCAGGCTGGGACCCATTTTTCCTCCTACGCCCAGTATTAAAATGTCGCCTTTTATTTTTTCTAAATCGCGAACGAGTTGCTCAGTAGGCTGAGACAACCGTTCCTCCAATTCGTCAATCGTTTTCATAAAAATAGATTTATAAAGTTTCCAATAGCCAACGCAAATAATACCAGAAGTCCGATCACTCCCAGGATATTGGACGTTGTATTATTTTTTAATTTCCCCATCACCTTGCGGTCATTGGCCAAAATAAAAATTCCCAGTCCGATAAAAGGTACCACAAAAATAGTCACGCCCTGGGCAAAGACAATGAGCTCAAGGGGCAGACGACCAAAAATGATCGCTACCGCCGCACCGATGATGATGATCATCATTATTGACCAACGAACCGGCCTGCTGCTCAAATCCCGGCCCAACGAAAGCGCATCGGCGAACAACGTCCCTCCGATCGTGGCATTCCCCACAAGGGAGGAAAACGAAGCTCCAAACAAACCGAGCATAAAAAGATTCGTAGCCCAACTGCCATACACCGGTTCCAACGCTTTTCCCATATCCGTAGCAGAGTTGACTTCGATCCCCTGGGGATGCAATACTGCGCCTGCACTCAATAAGATCATGGCCGATATAGTACCCAAAATTATTATTCCGACAAAGCTTTCATTGATGACCCGCTTTTCTTCTCCCTTTATCCACCCTTTTTCCTGGACGAGATAGGATTGATAAAACGCGCCGGCGATCGAAAAACTCGAAGCCACGATAGCGATCACCAAAGCCATGGAGCCATCCGGGATTGAAGGTATTAACCCTACAAGTACAGCACCTATATTGGGTTGGGTGACCATTAACGTAATGAGAAATGAGATTAGCATAATGCCAACCATGAGAATCATTACTTTTTCCAGAACCTTATAGAACGATTTGAAAAACAACAAGGAAATTCCCAGTGCGGCCACGCCTGCGATCCAGGGTGCAGCACTGGTCCCGAATGATTCGGCAAATGCTATTCCTGCCCCGACGGAATTTCCAGCCTGGAAGGAAGCTGTGACCAGAAAAATCCCAATCCCTGTTCCCCATGCCGCCCAATTCCCCCATTTTTGGCGAAACGTATCCAGCAGTGATTGGTCAGTAGCGAGACCAATCCGCGCTCCCATGCTTGTAAATGCCATCATCAAAATCGCCGCAACGACCAGGACCCACAACAATTGATACTGATAAATGGCTCCAAGCTTCG
Source organism: uncultured Bacteroidota bacterium (assembly GCA_937952445.1). Taxonomy (GTDB): domain Bacteria; phylum Bacteroidota; class Bacteroidia; order Chitinophagales; family Saprospiraceae; genus Membranihabitans. The sequence goes on from CALGAA010000403.1 coordinate 16,602, forward strand.
ACGTGATCGTGAGGCTTCCAGGTCCAAATACCAGGGCTGCGGTAATGATTCCCGGCCCCAGGTAGGCCAGCCATTTGTTCAATTTGTTCGAGGGACGGTGCGGTTTACTCAATTGATATAATTTTTGGCAAAGGTATTATTTCGACACCAGAGATCATGAATGAATACCGGTTGAAATAGTGTGTACGTTAACGAAAGGTAGATTATTTTCGGGAATCTACAAATAATCCGAGGATGTTTTACAGAACTAACCACCATATATATTATCTTCGGTTATGATGAACTACGATGATTTAATCACTCTGGGGATTGCATTTGGGCTCGGACTTTTGGTCGGCCTACAGCGTGAAAAGACGAACAGTCAAATGGCTGGTGTTCGCACCTTCACATTGGTTGCTATCCTGGGTGCTCTTGCCGGGATACTGACCCGCGATCTCGAAAATCATTATATCATCCCTGCGTTTGCGCTGACCCTCACCTTGATCATGGCCATCTCCAATTACATCAAAATCCGCAGGGATCCCCAGACGTATCCCGGTATAACGACTGAGATATCCCTGCTACTAATATTTGTGATAGGTGTTTACCTGGTAGGCGGAAACAAATTATTAGGAGTTATCGTCGGCGCCACCGTGGTGATCCTGCTCTTTTTGAAGGAATCCCTCCACGGATTTATCGATAAGCTCAAGGACAAAGAGTTGAACGCCATCATGACCTTTGTCGGCATCTCACTCATCATCTTACCTATTTTACCGGACAGGGATTTTGGGCCATTCGATGTCTTCAATCCGAGAGAAATCTGGTTGATGGTCACCTTGATCGTGGGACTGAGTCTGCTTGGGTACTTTATGTACAAAATCACGGGAAAAAAAGCCGGGATCATTTCAAATGGCATCATAGGTGGAATGATTAGCAGCACCGCCACTACGGTAACCTACGCACGTCAAACAGCATCGCAGGCTTCATTTGCCCGAATCGCGGCATTCATAATCCTGAGTGCCGACACGGTTTCGATTATCCGTGTCATCGCCGAGGTCGGAATCGTAGTTCCCCAAAAATTACCGGAGGTTATTCTTCCCTTTATGACCCTTTTCGTTTTTATGGCCATCCTGGCCGGGGTCATATTTTACCTCGCATCCAAAGACAACCAGGTGCAAAATATTCCTGAACCCGAGAATCCGGCCCAATTCAAAAGCGCCCTTATTTTTGGGTTGATGTACGGAATCATCCTCTTCGCAGTCACCTTTGCCCAGGAAAAATTGGGTGATCAGGGGCTTTATATCGTTTCCGCAGTAGGTGGACTCGTGAAAAAAGATGCGATTACCCTTTCCCTGGCGCAATCCATGCGAAATGGGATGGCAACTGATCTGGGATGGCGGCTGATTATGACCGGGGTATTGGCCAACATGGGGTTCAAACTGGTGCTGGTCGGCATACTGGGGCATAAAAAATTACTCAAATGGATGAGCGTATTACTCGGCGTTTCGATGATATTTGGCTTATTGCTCATTATTTTGTGGCCATCCGCCCAATAATCCTGATCCGAAAACGAAAAATAACAGGGATATATTCGTTCTTAAATCACCAGGAAACCGCATACATCCATCCGGGCAATCAAGGCTGATAGAGTTGCCAGGTTGATTTCGCCAGTGTTTTCCTCGCATCAATCCATTTTTTGCCCCTCCAAACAGGATATAAATGAATTTTATTAACTTCCCAGGAAGGAAAATAAATGCAGTTGTGATCCAATTTTCAAATTTCCGATTTTCGGCTAACCTTCATTTTTTAGCGATCTTCATGTGGTCCTCTGTCCTGCATGTGGCTGTAACAGATCGATGCCTCGCACAGGAAATACCGGCCATCCAGTCGTTTAATCGCAATCAATACGGAGGAGGGTTAAAAAACTGGAACTTCGCCGAAGACGATGACGGTAACCTGTACGTGGCCAATACCGAAGGGATCCTGATTTTCAACGGGATGAACTGGCAGAAAGTTTTTCTCCCCAACCACAGGGTACCCAGATGTGTGTACAAAGGGTATGACGGACGTATTTATGCGGGTGGTTTTGAAACGATCGGATTCATCGACCGATCAAACCCTGCTGAGCCAAAATATGTAGAAATGGGGCAAGATATCCTGAAAGGCACCGAAGAAGAAATATGGCATATAACCGGCAATGACGAGCAGGTCATGTTCCAATCCTTCTCCATGATGGTTTTTCTCGACTCCAGCGGACTGGAATTGTATAAGCCTCAGGCAAATATTATGTTTGGAAACTATATCGGAACCCGATTGTATGTGCCTCAAATCGAACACGGTCTGTATATTTTTGAGAACGACCAGATAAAGTCCATCTCCCCCGATGGAATTCCACCCTATGCCATTATCTCAGGCCTGCAATCATACCACAACGACCACCTGCTTATTGCCACAAGGAATCTGGGTTTGTTCATTTTGGATAGCTCCTTTGCCATGCCAGTTGAAAACCACTTGAATACTCTTCTAAAAAACGACCAAATCAACGATTTGCTGCGGCTCAAAAACGGTGATTACGCCATCGGCACCATACAAAACGGGGTATACATTATCACACCCGATTTTCAGATCAAATACCACCTTAACAAATCCAATGGGCTGACCAACAATTCGGTCCTTTCCCTGTATGAAACCAAAATGGGATCGCTGTGCATCGGACTCAATATCGGCATGAACCTTTTGAAATTGAATGAAGAAACACTCTACTATTATGATGTGGAGGGCACCCTGGGTTCCGTATTCACCTCGATTTATTACCGGGGAAATTTTTACTTGGGGACCAACCAGGGCGTGTTTATTCAAAATGACGATGGAAAATTTGCACTGGTTCCGGGTTCACAAGGCCAGGTATGGAACCTCATCCAGGCGGGGGGTGACCTTTTGTGCGGTCACAATTCCGGAACGCTCCAACTGGTGGGGGATCGTTTTGAACTCGTCTGTCCGATAACCGGGATTTTTCATATGCAATTATTAAACGAGAATCAATTACTTCAATCCACTTACAACGGTCTTATTTTACTGGAAAAATCGGAAAACCGTTGGCAAATTGCCCGCCGGATTGAAGGAACGGACAAGCTGGTAGACCGATTTATATACAAGGCAGGAGAAGTGGTCGGGTTGCATCCCTATTTTGGGATGGTTTTTTATAAATTGGATATTCCTCAAAATCGGGTGGAGTTTCGAAAAATCTTCCAGGACAGGGAAATCAATATTGGAACCAACACACTGGGATTGGTCGAACTGGACCATACAATTTATGCCCAGATAGATTCGACCTTATACAGGGTCGGCCGATTGGGGACGATGACACCACTCAACCCAGAGGATCGGAATGATATTATGAGGTCCTATCCAGATTTGTCCTATCGGATTCTCAAACCCATCAATAACAATTCGGAGCAAAACAGGCTGGTAACCTACTATCCGGATCGAAACGAAGTCATTCGAACCATCGAAGAAGGTTACGTAAAAGATTTTACGCGGGCCGGACCTCATCGTCCCGGGCCGGAACTCCTGGAAGTCGATTACCTTTTGATAAACAATCACTTCAAGATCTATAACGATCCATTAATCAACCTCGATCCCAATGAACAAAATATAACGGTCCAAGTGAAACCTTCCAATGGATTTATTCACGACATGCAACAAATCAAGTATCGATTGGAGGGGTTTGACGATAACTGGCAAGATCTTCCTCCCAATGGCATCCTGGATTATAAACACCTCAATTACGGGCAATACCATATTCAAATCCAACAAAATGGAGGCCCACCATACCGGTTGATGTCCTTCAACATCCGCCCTCACTGGTATGAGGCCTGGCCCGGATTTTTGCTGTATACCACACTCATTGCTCTACTTTTTTGGGCTATTAATAAGCGGAACAAAAACCAATTACGGTTGGAGACCGATCGGTTAAACCATGAAAAAGAAGCAGCGCTTCAGGCGGAGCGCATCAGAGCTAAAACAGACAAACTGGAACACGAGGTGGCCTATAAATCTAAAATGCTCGCCAACACCGCCATGACGATGGTTCAGAAAAACAACATGCTCAACGAATTGAAAGAGGTGATCAAAAATGACGATTCGCAGCCTGATTCGATCCATTCTTTTAAACGCAAACTTATTAAACTCATCAATCGAAATCTGAACAGCGATGAATCCTGGGAGATATTTGACCGGAATTTTGCAGAAGTCCATCAGGATTTCATCGAACGGTTCACAACCGCATACCCGGACATTACTCCTGGAGAACTCCGTCTGGCTGCCTATATCCGAATGAATATGTCATCGAAAGAAATCGCGCCCATTCTTCAAATCTCAGTCCGGTCCGTAGAGAACAAAAGGTACCGCCTGCGCAAAAAAATGCAACTCGAATCCGACACCAACCTTTCAGAGTATCTGATGAGGTTCTAATTGATGTAAAAATTTTCATTGAGTTGGAATACTCCTTACAATTCACTCATTTATAATCAATTAACATTTCTTTTTTCCGGGGATATTTTCCGCTCTACCACTCCATGATGAGGTATTTGTGAGGTGGGATAAGTGGACATTTCTAGTATCACCGTCGTTTTTAAGCTATATTTAAGGATGAAAATATGTTGTGATTTAAAATATATGTCGTATGAAAACGAATAGATTTTTACTTCCATTCCTGGCGACCATTCTTCTGGTCCTTCCCCAAATGCTTTCGGCTCAAAACGAATTAACCTATACCGGACAGATCGTAGCCGAAGATTCCGGAGAGCCCCTGATCGGAGTTAATATTCTAATACTCCGAACCGGGACAGGAACTCAAACTGACTTCGACGGTCAATTTGAGCTGGCAGCCCAACCCGGGGATTCGATCCAGGTTTCCTACATTGGATACGAAACGATTGCGTACCAATTGGGCACCGAAACCGAGCTCCAGTTTACGATGACTTCGGCCAACCAGATGCTGGAGGAAGTTATCGTGGTAGGCTACGGGACCCAGAGACAACGGGATTTGACCTCAGCTATAGCCACCGTGAACGCGGAGGAGATCATGCAAACGCCAACAGCCCAGGCCATGCAATCCCTGCAGGGGAAAGTAGCCGGTATGCAGATTGTGAGCAGTGGAGCCCCGGGAAGCGCCCCCAAGGTTCGTGTACGGGGGATCGGATCTTATCCCGGCTCGGATAATGAAGCACCATTATATGTAGTGGATGGGATGTTTTTTGACAACATTGATTTCTTAAATACCGCGGATATTGCCACTATTTCTGTCTTGAAGGACGCATCCGCTGCAGCTATATATGGTGTCCGCGCGGCCAATGGTGTGGTATTGATCGAGACCAAGTCGGGCAGCCTCGACCAACCAGCCCAGATTACCTACAACGGGTATTATGGAATGCAAGTCGCCAACGATGTACTGAAAATGGCTAATTCAGAGCAATTTGTTCAGATCATTTCAGAATTGGATCCTGAGCGATTCCCGGATTATCAATTTGTCCTCAATGCGATGCAAAGATATGGTCGTAGTCGAATCAACCCCAACATCCCTGATGTCAACACAGACTGGTACGATGAGATCATGCGACCGGCCCAAATACAAAACCACAGCATCAATATCACGGGCGGGGGGAACAGTGCGACCTACGCCCTCGGCGCCAATTACTTTGGTCAGGACGGTATATTGGATATGAAAAATGAATTTCAACGATTCAATCTTCGTTCCAAGGTTGACTATCAGGCGCTGGATTGGCTTAAATTAGGCGGAAACATGATCCTGAGCAATGGAACGAAGTACTCCCCGGAAAACACGGCATGGTTCAGAGCTTATTTTGCAGTGCCGATCCTCCCGGTATTTGACGAACAAATCGAAGGAGCTTTTCCCGATCCATACGCCAGTGCGCAGTATCTCGGTTACCGGAGTGGCCAAAACCCCTTTACAGCCATGGAATACAACAACAATAAGGAGAAAATCCGAAAAATCCTGGCCAACTTTTATGTGGAGCTGGATTTGATCCCTGACCGGTTGACCTTTAAAACGTCTTACAACCACAATTTCTCCGCGCTTGATTTGCGAAATGTGGATTTGCCTTTTTTCAGCAGTCCCGGATTCCAAAACCCCGATGCGGGCATTTCCCGGACGTGGTCTTCATTTTCCAACCAAATCTGGGATAATTTACTGACCTACAACAACCAATTTGGCCAGCATGGACTCACCGTCATGGG
>CALGAA010000404.1 GCA_937952445.1 uncultured Bacteroidota bacterium
CATTTTATTTTTCACATGTAGCATCTACAAGGTCATTTTTAGGAACTTGAGTTAGGAATGAATTCATTCTCGTCCTACCCATCCACACCTACCAACATGTTTTAATTCATCTTTTATCACTGCGTGGACAACTCAATCAATCGATCGACCGTATAGGGTAACGCCTCCAAAAAAGCTATTAAGTCTGATAGTTCCTGATTGGACAAAGATTGATCCAATCCGGCAGGCATCAATGAAACCTCGCTTTGTTCCATCGATACAATTTCATCTTCCGGAATTCGAACGACCAAGCCCGGAGCTTGCTCGATAACCACCACTCCACTTTCCAAGCCTTCTTTCAGAACACCTGTGTACGTCTGGGTGGCCGTCTGCACGACATATGTTTCGTATTCACGGGCAAAACTAACGCTGGGAAAAACAATGGCTTCCAACAAATCGTGCCGGGAACGGATTGCTCCTATAGTGGTGAGGTCGGGACCAAAGCTATCACCTTCATCCCCCACCGTATGACAGGTCGAGCATATCGCTTTTCCAAAGAACAAGTCACGTCCCCGGCCAATATCTCCTTTCACCAGCCCTTCCTCCAGCGAATGAAGTTGATCGTGCCGCTCCGCATTTTGCTGACGGAGGATCTCCATCACCGATGCTGCGCTTTGACGAACGCTCTCCGGATAGTTCTGCAAAATCCCCGTCAACTCCTGCTCGCTCAATAAATTCAGGTATTGCTCTTTTTCCTGTAGGGCGTGGATAAACGACAGACCCGCTTGTTCCGACGAATCCTTATCAAACAAATGGACCAGTCCTGCAAAAGTAACCTCATCGGATTCGATTAAAACTGATCCGGCCAATTCCTCCAATTGCTGGCTGGACAGATTTGCCCTGTCCAATACTTGCTGTGCCGAACGACGGACAGCGACTGAATGAGCAGGGTTGAGATATGTCCGAATCATTTCAAATTCATCTTTTGATAAATCCGGGGTACTCATCAAACGCACATTCAAAACTTTAAGATAGGTTTCGGGTTGGGGCGACTTCCCGGAAAGAAGTTGATTGAGCTGCTTTTCCAGATCTTTGATCTGACGCGTTTCAATGACCCCCAGAACAGTGGATTTGACTGCCTCCGAAGAAGTTGTAAGCAGGTCTCCCAAACTGGAAATCCATTCGACAGGTACCCGACCTGAACATTTGCCCATCACCCGCAGGAACGAAATCCGCATATCATCACTCGTGGAGGGATCATTGATGGCTTGATGTATAAATTGCTGAACCGTCGCATTCCCGCAAAAACTAACCATCAGATCCTCGAATTCATTTATTTTCTCCTCCTCCAGATTTCCCTGGGATATGGAGGATTTTACATAATCCGTGACTATGCCTGCCCATTCCGGGTGGTGCCTCAACACCCAAATCCCCGTTTCCTGAAGTTCAGGATCCGAAGACTCCAGGAATGGTCGAACATGTTCACTGGAGAGCGGTGAGTCGTCCATTTGATCGAGTACGACAAGAGCTGTCATTTGAACGGCCGGATCAGAATGGGCCAATGCCTGCACCACCGGATCTGCATCCTGGAGGGTAAGGAGGGCGTATCGGATCGCATGCAATAGAAACCGATCGTCCACCCCCGCTGAAGCTTCCAGGAGACCCGGAACAGCCTTTTTATTTCCTATCTGTCCCAGGGCTGTGGCGGCCTGCCGACGCACTCGCATCGAGGCATCATTCCGGACCAGATCCAACAAATCCGAAAAAGCTTCATGATCCCTGGCAAGTCCACACAAACGGGCCGCCGCGATCCGGATATCTTCGTTGCTATCCCGAAGACCTTTCCGAACGACTGCATCCCCGGCCGGTAATCGGAGGCGGTGAAGCGCATACACCATTTCCAACCTATCATCGTCGTTCCCCTTGTGAAAACGCTCAGTAAAAGCGGAGACCACTTCAGCGCCTTTTGATTCCAGCGCATTCAAAGCATTTTCCCGAACACGGGGACGTTCGTCCTCCAGTAAATCCGACAACTCCGAAATCGTCATTTCGTGATATGCATAGCTGGCACCCCATGGGTCATTCCACTTTTGCGAACCTGTTTTCTTGATCCGGTAAATCCCGCCTGGCACATTGGGTTTTGCCACTCTCGACAGCGGGCAACCTTTGATAAACCATCCCCCCGTTACGATAACAAGCAAATCCCCGTTACCATCCTGGAGGACATCGGTGGGATGAAAATCGGGCAAATCACTCGACAGGAATACCTCTTCCGTGGATTGATACGAGGCGCCCACGGTTTCAATAGAATGCTGTAAGACCTGCCCCGTGTTGAAAATGGCACTAAACCACTCTCCTTCCCAGGCTTCACCCCAATGGTCTCCGCGAAACCGAACAATTCCGGAAGGAGCCACGCGAGGCATTTTCGTGACCACGGGCATCAGGTCCCCGGTCAATTTCAGTTGATCTTCATCGATCACCGCGTTGTATTTGGGATACACCCCGCCATACACCCAATGCATAAGAGCATCTCGCTGACCGTTGGCCGGATCCCGAAAGTAGGTCATCGTTCCGATGGGATCCCCCCCGGGCATAAAATCGATTTCGATGGCGTTGTCAAATCCTCCGCCACTCACCCATTCCAACTGACTTCCGTCGGGCAGGCACCGCCAAATCCGGGTTCCTTTTCCCGTCAGTCGTTCTCCTTCCAGGGTTGTAATGTCAAATCCCCGCCGCGCATCGGTCAGGTATAGCCATCCGTCCGGGCCCAAATAAGGTCCGCTAAGAATAGCCCCATTATTGTACAGCGTCCACCCGGTCAATACGACTTCCTTTTTGTCGGCTACGCCATCCCCATCCGTGTCGGTGAATTTGAGCAGGTCAGGCGGAGCGGCAGCATAAACGCTTCCGTTGTAAAATATCCCACCCATAGGGAAAGGAATTTCATCGGCATAAATGACCGATTGGTCAAATATCCCGTCCTGATCCGTGTCGGTCAACATTCGAATATGGTAGGTCGGATTGGCGACCATGGAATCTGTGGACATATCGTTGGGCTCGGTGGCCTCAAATAAATATAAGCGGCCCTGGTCATCAAAATTAGCGAACATCGGAAACGAAATCAATTCCGGATCCACCGCTGGTTCAATTGTAAAACCCTCCGGAACATGAAACACAGAATTTGACTCGTTCTCAGGTGAGGAACAGCCCACTAAAGAGCTAATTAGAATGACGGTGATAAATGCAGGAAATAGTATATTTTTCATTGTTGTTAATCCCAGTTAAGATTTTATCGCTTTTTGAAGTAGATTATGGGTGATTTGCTGAACCCGTACATCAGGGCCATGAGGTCGGCTAAAATGAGACCAGGGTAAAGTATGCCCGGGTGGCCGGCTCAATCCCTGGCACCAAAATATCGTCGATGCATTGAAAACGAAATTACCTTCCGGTCCGGGGTAAATCACCGATGTCCATTCCTGAGGCACCGTACCTCCCTGCCACACCATGCCTCTGGCAACTACCTCCAGTCCCGGAATATCAGGTGGATCCCCATGGTGTTCCCAGCCCACCAGTCCCGGAATAGCCTCTCCGTTTTTGAGTCCGGTATTTTCAAAGATCCAATGATCTGCATTAGTGACTTTCCAATCGCCGCCGCCGTTTTCCGGGCTGATGTTGCGAACCCCCATCAGGTACCCTTCATCCGGTCCGCGCTCCGGGAACGGTCCATGTCGTTCTTCCCTCAAGTTGGCCCATGTGTAATTTCCGCCATACGGTCCGCCGCGAAAGATCGTGCGATTTTCCACACCTGAGCTATTGGGGGTAAACGGCGATACCCAACATACCGCATTACCGGAAAAAAACAATAAATTGACCCCCGCATCGCGCATTTTTTCCACAGACTCATATTGCCGGATGTCCCAGTACTCGTCATGACCTACACTGAGAAATGCCTTACATTTCAATCCCCGGTCTGGTGTAAGCAAATCGCTATTGCTGCAATAGGTTACATCGTAACCGTGCTTCTCCAAAAAGTACGCCATCGGAAATTCGAAGGAGAGATATTCGCCCGAACCAAAGGATAAGGGATCGTTCACGATGCCCATAAATTGAGACTGCCGGCCATAGGGTCTGTCAAAGCTCACCTGTGCCCAGGGGCCTTGCACTCCCTTGGGGTGCGTATAAATGGAATAGTTACTTGGCCATCGATTGTAAGCCTGCCATGTATTGTCCGAACATTGGAACAGGATGTCGGCCGGGCGGTCATCTCGAACGATAAATATGATGTAACTCTGCCAATAGGGATCCTGCGGTCCATCAGGTATCGTCGTCAATCTCCCCAGGTACACGCCGGATACCCAATCATCTTCTATCTCAAGGGTAAAAGAAGGTTTCCACTGGCATTCGTGTATGTTTTTTTCACCCGGCTCGGGGACGTCCTGTTTAATGCCCTTCATCGGACCTATCTTTTTCACCAATCGGGCACCCTTTCCTTCGTAGTATCCGGTTCGAAAAATTTCCACTTCAAAGTCCCGAACCGGGTCCGTGGAAACCATCACATCCAACGTATCCCCTGCTTTCACGCTTTGCCGGCTGCAATATCCTTCGATCCACGGTGTTCGCTGAGCAGACCTGTCAGGACGCACCCGGGTTAACTGCCAGTCCGTGGATCCTTCCCGACTATTTTCGGCAGTGATCACATTGGACGACTGAACCCATCCCTTTGGAAAATGAGGAATTGACGGGATAGTTGCACCCAATCCCAAAACCGTGCTTTCTTTCAAAAACTTTCTCCGGGGATTTTCTTTTTCGCTCATGCTGTAATCTTTTTCTGCCCGGTGAATATAGCAAATCATCAGGGGCAATAGGCGAAATTTTTCGGGACAAATTCTACAATAAACGAAATATCCACAAGGCACTCGAAGCGGATATATAAGATCTGAGCATTTATATGGCCTTCCTGATTAAATTTCAAGTTCCCATAACGAAGGGGATGGTATATAAAAAGACGATAATGAATTTCTGAATTGATTTTGGTATATTCAGGAGCTAGAAAATATTATATGTCTGACTCCAATAAACTCAGCTTGTTGCAGGATGAAGAGTGGTTGAGCGATTATAAGGATCATTTTATAGATCGACTGGATCGATATGGCAAGGCGCTACGGGAAATAGAAATCCTAAGTGGCTCTATACTTGATTTTGCAAAAGCCCATGAATTTTACGGCATCCATTTTGATCCTCATCGCCACGGCTGGGTGTACAGAGAATGGGCACCTGCTGCACACCGTTTGTCGTTTTTCGGAGATTTTAATGACTGGAACCGACACAGTCACCCTATGACTCGCGATGCCTGGGGAAACTGGGAGATATTTTTACCGTACCGGGAATACAAAGACCGGTTTGTCCATGAATCCAAAGTAAAGGTGCATATCGTCAGTGAAAAAGGAAGCCTGGACCGGATACCCGTATATATCCGAAAAACCATTCAGGATGAAACCACCAAAGATTTTGCCGGCCAATTGTGGTTTCCCGATGAATTCTCCTGGTCGGATCAATTATTTACACCTCAGGAAAGCCTGCACCAACCACTGATTTATGAATGTCACGTGGGAATGGCCCAGGAGAAATATGGGGTGGGCACATTCAAAGAATTTGAAGAGAACACGCTGCCCAGGATTCAGAAAGCTGGCTACAACACCATCCAACTGATGGCGGTCATGGAACACCCCTATTATGGCTCATTCGGATACCACGTTTCCAGCTTTTTCGCACCGTCCTCCCGTTTTGGAACACCGGAGGATTTGAAATCCCTGATCAACCGGGCGCACGAGATGGGCATAGCGGTAGTGATGGACATTGTCCATTCGCATGCAGTGAAAAATATAAACGAAGGCATCAATGAATTTGACGGCACCGAATTTCAATATTTCCATGCCGGCGACCGGGGCAATCACATCGCCTGGGATTCGAAGGTTTTTGACTACGGAAAAATAGAGGTCAGGCGTTTTCTTCTTTCCAATCTCAGATACTGGATGGAAGAATTTCATTTTGACGGATTCCGGTTTGACGGGGTGACCTCTATGATGTATACCCATCATGGTTTGTCGATGGACTTTGGTCCGATAGAATTGTATTTTGATGACCGGGTTGACCTGGATGCGATCACCTATCTCCAATTGGCCAATACGCTGATTCATAAAATAAATCCCCACGCCATTTCTATAGCAGAGGATGTCAGTGGGATGCCGGGCTTAGCCCGTAAGATCGAAGAAGGAGGAATCGGATTCGATTTCAGGATGGCGATGGGCGTACCGGATTACTGGATCAAAACCCTAAAACACAAATCGGATGAAGAATGGGACTTATACGAGCTTTGGCACCAACTGACCAACCGGCCGGCACATGAGCGATCGATTGCCTATGCCGAAAGCCACGACCAGGCCCTGGTGGGAGATAAATCGCTGGCGTTCTGGCTTATGGATAAGGAGATGTATTACAGCATGTCGACCTTACAGCAAAATTTGGTGATCGACCGGGGCATCGCGCTTCACAAATTAATTCGCATGATCACGTTTTCCCTGGGTGGTGAAGGATATCTGAATTTCATGGGCAATGAATTCGGACATCCCGAGTGGGTCGATTTTCCGAGGGAAGGAAACAACTGGAGTTATCAACACGCCCGGCGTCAGTGGTCCCTGATGGATGATCCCCTTTTGCGATACGCCCATCTGGCAGCGTGGGATCGGGCTATGCTGAATTTGGGAAATCAGTATAAAGTTCTCGCTGCGCCTCCCGGACAAGAGCTCCACCTCAGTCCCGAAAACCGCATTATAGCTTTTGAACGAGCAGGACTGATTTTTGTCTTTTCCTTCCATCCCGATCGTTCGTTTACGGATTTTCCGATTCTCGCTCCACAAGCCGGGAAATATCAAATTGTGCTCGATTCCGATGCCAGTGAATTCGGTGGGTTTGACCGGCAGGATCATAGTGTCGAACATTTTACCGATGAAAACCAATGTATTCATTTGTACATTCCCAGCCGGACAATGTTGGTATTGAAAAAGTCTGAAGATTAATCCAGATTTTGGATGGTATTTGTTTTATGCAAGGTTTCTTCAGTGATTCTGAAATTGACTCCTGAACTCCGGATGTTCAAAATCTTTCTTTCGTACGATGAGCAAAATCGCCAACAAAGACCGATCTATCCTCTCACACACCCGCCATTTCCCCCAGCTTCCTCACTGTTTTCCAATTCCGGGTGGTCGCATTTACTCCAAGTTTTTTTTCAAAAAACTGATTGGACAATTTCGATTTATGGTATTTGCCAAAGCATCTGATAAAAACAAACCGCCCGTCAATTTCAAATTGATCATCTCCAACGTTCATCAACTCCACCGCTTCGATTTGCTCTCTGTCTGGTACCCGGTCTAAAAAGGTGAGATGGTATTGATCTATGTTTTCCGGATCCCGCTGGTAAAAGGGATTGTCTGACAATGCACGTTTTAATTCCGACGCGGACAAAACCTGTACGGGCACGTCGTAGCCATATTGAGTTGCAAGGGCATCCTGGATCAATCGGGATAATTCGAATTTATCTGCGACATCCTCACTTTCAAAAACCACATTCCCACTTTGGATATACGTGCGGACATCCCTTAACCCCAGATCATTCAACATCTGACGCAGTTCCTCCATCCGGATTTTTCTTTTTCCACCCACATTGATGCCTCGAAGAATTGCAATAAAGGTCATACCGCTCTGAAATTTTAATAAGTGTGTCCCAAAAGATCGGTTCCTTATCTCCCCATGATTCACAGACAAAGACTAATATTTGGATAGATCTGCCCCGGAAAGTAACTGAAACCGCCCATTTCTTTATATTCCAATATAAGACAAATGTAGAAATGATCCACAAAATCCATATGAAATATATTACATTTGTGCCTATGCAGTCACCAAAATGCTCCAGCGACAACAACCCGTAATGCACAAAATAGGATTGGTGCAGCCATGAACCGATGGGGCTGTCAAGAGATAATCCATGCTTTCGAAAAAAACAAAATATGCAATAAATGCCCTGGTTTATATGGCCCGGCACATAGACGCTCAGCCGATCCCCACACGCGTGATTTCCGAACAGCAAAACATTCCGCTCAAATTTTTGGAAGCCATTCTTGTCGAGCTCAAAAATGCACGCATTCTCAACAGCAAAAAGGGGAAATTTGGAGGCTATTCCCTCAACCGACCACCCGATGAAATTGATATGGCTGAAATAACCAGACTTTTCGATGGTTCGATCGCTTTGGTGCCCTGTGTTACGTCCCGGTTTTACGAACGGTGTGAGGAATGTCTGGACGAAGAAACCTGCGGGATACGGCAGGTGTTTTTGGAAATCCGGGCGGACACGCTGAGAAAGATGAAATCTGCTACGTTGGCAAATATCCTGGAACGGGAAAAAAATCTCTAAATCATAATTTTTTAAATTTTTTTCCTATTAATTAGGTAGGAATAATATGAAATAATATTTTTACTCCCGATACCCGCCAAATTATCCAATGAGAATATGAAATCTGATACGAATAAATGTACGCGGCCCTTTTTTGTCTAACTCATAGTAAGTTGGTAGGCATTATATGATATAAGCACTACGCATCCATGAAAATTCAATCCACCCTGCACCAAATTCCGAGAATATTGGATTCGCTAACCCTCCGCAATATCGGATATGCGATCCTAAGCCTGAAAGCTCTGGCAGTAGTAGTAATTATGTATTATCTATTCCAGGAATATCAATCAGGTACACTCCTCTTCGATGAAAATTTTAAATGGTTTTTCATCGCCGGATTTACTGCTCAAATAATCGACGGTGCTTTGGGCATGGCTTACGGCGTGAGTTGTACTACCTTGTTGCTCAATTTCGGCTTACCCCCTGCTATTGCTTCCGCAAGTGTTCATACGAGTGAAATTTTCACGACGGGTTTTTCGGGCCTTTCCCATTTGAAATTTAAAAATATCGACCGATCCTTATTTTTCAGAATCGTGTTCACCGGCGTGTTGGGTGCAGTGATAGGGGCTTATCTGATTTCAGAATTTTTCGACGGTCAAACCATTAAGCCCATTGTTGCCAGCTATCTACTGATATTGGGAGGTATAATACTATACAAAGGTATTCGCAATGCCACCACCTCCAATAAAAAAATTCGTCGCGTCAGTGGTTTGGCCTTCCTTGGGGGTTTACTCGATGCTTGTGGCGGCGGGGGATGGGGTCCCATTGTAACCTCCAACTTGATCCAAAAAGGCAGCGCCCCCAGAACCACCATCGGGACCGTGAATACTGCAGAATTTTTTGTCACTTTTTTTGCCACCGCCATATTCATCGCCTTTCTGGGAATTCAATTTTGGCAAATCGTCCTCGGGCTGATTCTTGGGGGTTCACTGGCTGCCCCCATAGGTGCATACATGGTTTCCAGGATTAACAAACGGATATTAATGATTTTCGTCGGAATACTCATCATTATAACATCGTGCTACACCATAGGAAAGGCCATCGGTTGGTAGTCATCGAATTCCCCATACCGATCCAAATGCGACTACACCATATGCCCGAATAAAAGTTCAATAATTTTTATTTTTGCATCAAGGCAAATTAATTATATGCAAATAACATGGACTAATAGTTTAAATATAGAACGACCCGCCTGGGGCAGACTTCATCTCTGCCACGCACCGACCATTCTTTGCCTGCTTTTATTGAACGGCTGTATGACAAATTCCAATAAAAGCTCATGGTTTGTGGGTTCGGATTCCATCGCGGAGATTCCGTTTTATCTGGAATCTGGTGTCATAATCATCGAAGCGAAAATCAACGGAAAAAGTGGACGCTTTTTGTTTGATAACGGCTTTTCGCAAAGCGCCCTGGATGCTCAGTTTGCGCAAGCGGCAGGTGTAGAATTTAAAAACGAGTCTTTCCTGACAGATTTTAACAAAACTAAAAAATCTACCCCACTTACCACCGTAGATACGGCACAGATCGATCATTTTTATTTTCTCCACACCCCATTTTATCAGGTAGATACCGATCTGATTTTTCCTTGCGATACGATTCACGGCATTATAGGGGGAAGCATTATAAATGAGGTAAACTGGCAAATTGATTTCGATAAAAATACGATACGAATATCCAAAAAGCCATTCATAAACCAGGGGATACCGCTTGAAATAGAGTTTAGAAACAACAACGAAACTTTCACTCAATTATCGTTGGGCGAAAATACATCGGTAAATTGTAAAATCGATTTTGGAAGCAACGGTGCACTAAAACTTCGTTATGAAGATGTGATCGATCACCTGAAAGGAATTGAGGTAGAAAAAAGAAAAGGCGTTCGGGCCATTTCGATTCATGGGCCCGGACCCGTAGAAACATACTACTACACCAGGAACCCGGTGAAGATCCATCAAGACACCAATGCATTCCTTCCCGCATCCACCGTAATAATTCACGATTTGAAGTACAACGGATATCTCGGGACAGAATACTTCAGGCAGTATCTGGTTTCGATCAATTCTTCGAATAAGGAGTATCTTCTTCTTCCCAGGGATTCCAATCGCATCAACCAGGATCATAAGTTGACGTATGGTTTAAGTCTGTACCCTATCGATAACCAATGGGTCGTCATTCATAAAAATGAAACCGATGAGAGCCTCAGCGATGTATCTGTTTTCGATGACATTTTGGAAATTGATAATCAACCGATCGCCCATTTTCAGGATATTTGCATGTTTCGTCAATATATGGAAAACAAGAAAAAGGATAAGGAGGAATTGGTTCTCCGGATATCCGGTCAGGATACTGCGATTGTCGTACCCTATGCTCCACCTGCTATCAGTCTGCTGGATTGACGGAGCATGTTAAGTTTCATGCAACCAATTTCACTTTCGTGTTGTCGACACCCCTTCAAAACTTTTTGGTTTTTCAGTTGGAAAAATTCTATATTGGGATGGCTTGAACGGGGAATAGCCCCTGTATTTTCCAAATCAAAAAACAATTGATCCCCTTGCCAGGTAGATTTTGGGAGTACTGTTTGATTGAAAAAACTACAGCAATCTGTTGCTCAGGACCCACTCCTATAATTATCAAAATATGCTGACATCCATTCCCGGCCTAGATAAAGTATCCTAATGAAAGCTATCGTATTTAAAGAATATGGGCCTCCCGAAGTAGCTCAATTAATGGAAGTCGAAAAACCAATTCCGCGCAAGAACGAAGTTCTCGTAAAGGTCCATGCATCTACAGTGAACCGGACGGATTGTGGATTCAGAAGCGCAGCGTATTTTGTATCCCGATTTTGGACAGGTCTGATCAAACCTAAAATCCAAATTCTGGGATGTGAGTTCGCGGGGGTTGTGGAAGAAATCGGCCCGGAAGTCAGGAAGTTTAAGGTAGGTGATCGGGTTTTCGGATTCGATGATCACCATTTCGGAGGGCACGGAGAGTTTCTCACCATTCGGGAAAGCAAAGCCATTACCCATATCCCGGACAAACTCACATTTAAGGAAGCAGCTCCGCTTACGGAAGGGGCTCACTATGCTCTGAACAACATCAAAGCTGCGAAAGTCCAAATGGATCAAAACGTGATGGTGTACGGTGCATCCGGAGCTATCGGTTCAGCTGCAGTACAAATCCTGGAACACTACGGCGCTCAGGTCACAGCCGTCTGCGGAACACAGAATGTCGAATTGGTCAGTTCCCTGGGAGCAACGAGGGTCCTGGATTACCAGACCGAAGATTTCACTCAAACAGACGAACCCGACGATTTTATTTTTGACGCAGTGGGAAAGTTATCTTTCAACGAATGTAAACCCATACTTTCCCCAAAAGGCATTTATATTTCGACGGAACTCGGGAAAAGGGCGGAGAACATTTTCCTGGCCCTGACTACTCCGTTGTTTGGTGGAAAAAAGGTCAAATTTCCTATTCCGGTGATGGACAAAAACAAAATTGAATATCTCCGCCAACTTGCCGAAAAAGGGAAATTCCGTCCGGTTATTGACCGAACATACCGGATGGAGGATATTGTCGAAGCGTATCGTTATGTGGAATCCGGTCAAAAGGTGGGAAATGTGATATTGGAAATCAGAAGATAAGAAGTGGAATTGCGAGTTTAGGCGGTAGACAGAGGGAAGGGCCAGGGTTTTGGGGATGAAATCTGACTGAGGTAAGAAATGCAGAGGATTGGGAGGGAGAGCCAGGAAGAAAAAAACGGAAAGTCAATGGGAGAACCGCAAAGGTCGCAAAGGTGACGAGAATAATCCCCAGATGGCAAAGTGAAAGCGCTGCCCTCTCTGAGCCTTT
>CALGAA010000405.1 GCA_937952445.1 uncultured Bacteroidota bacterium
TGGATTGCGAGCCCAGAGTCCCCACGGAATGTCGATTCGATGACCATTCTATAATGTGTCCCGGACGTTCCCGAATGTGCAAGTAGATCTTACCAATGTACTCTCCGATCACTCCCAATAAAATAAACTGAACACTGCAAAAGAAAAGCACCACGATCATCAGGGATGTCCATCCCGAAACCGTTTCAGAAGTTAATAACCGCATATACAAAGCCCAAATGGACAATATCCCGGCCAAACCAACCGAAATCATCCCCAGTAGTAATCCAAACCTCAAAGGCTGTATGGTTACAGCGGTCAATCCATCAAAGGCCAGAGCCATAAGCTGCAGATAGGAATCCTTCGTCTTTCCATTCACTCGGGATCTGTGGTGATATTTTACAGTAGTAGCTAACCAACGGCCAGACAATGGAACCTTCTGATCCTCAGTATTGACCTCCAAAGGGCACAGCCACATTATGATGCCCCTGAGGTATAAACTACTTTCCGGAACAGACCGAAGTACTTTTGCGATTCGGTGACTGAACAACCGAAACTCGTTGGATTTATAAACGACTCGATTCCCACCCAGAATACCCAACATTCTATAGTATAATTTTGAGGTAATCATTTTTAACAGGGTAGCGGATTGTCGGTACTCAGGTATGGCATGAACGACTTGATACCCCTGTTTATATTTTCTAATCATTTCTGGAATCAGCGATGGAGGTTGCTGCAGATCCATATCGATCGTGACCAATATTTCTCCCATTGCCATCCTAATTCCAGCTAATAATGCCTGCTGCTGCCCAAAATTTCTGGGGAAGTTCAACACCGTAAGGTCAGGTATTCTTTTCTTTAGATTGTTTAATATTTCTGCGGAACCGTCATCACTTCCATCGTTGATTATTATAATTTCCTTTCTATAAGGAGATACATCAACTGCAGACAGCTCTCTCATGAATGGAGTGATATTTTCCCTCTCATTGTAACAGGGTACAATTACGGAAACAACACCTTTTCTAAAATAAAGGCTTTCGAGAAGCACATCTTCGTTGAATTTAAATTGATCCTGAAAGTTGCCATTTGGATAGAATCCATCATTTCCTCTGTCTTTCATCATTCAATTCCTTTTTTATCAGTAATGGATGGTTCTACAAAATCATTTA
>CALGAA010000406.1 GCA_937952445.1 uncultured Bacteroidota bacterium
ACCAGTGTGGTTTTGCCGTGATCTACGTGAGCGATGATGGCAATGTTGCGGATGTTTTGCATATGTGCTTATTGTAACAAGGGCGCAAAGATACGGAAAATTTATGAGAAAATATTTATGGATTTGAAATTTACGAGTGTGGGGTGGATAACATTTTTGTATGGTGGATGGAGGAGGAATCGTCATGATCCCAGTGGGGAATCGAGGGGATTTGCGATATTTGCCCATATAAACCGCGGAGTTGAGACCCCCGAACAAAAATTCAAACTTTGTGAAAATCCATTCGTTTTGTCCTTATGACTGCTTTTAATCACGAACGAAAAACCATCCGGGACCACTTGTTGTCCGGGTCATTTGATTTTGATGAAATGGCGATGAGGGTTTTCCATTTCCAGTTTGAATACAACGAACTGTACCAGGTATTTTGCCGTCACCTGGACCGAACACCGCAGAATGTTCAGAGCCCGGACGCCATTCCCTTTTTGCCCGTTCGGTTTTTCAAATCCCACGAAGTCAAAACGGGTCGTTTCCAACCCCGGTTGGTTTTCAAATCATCCGGAACCACAGAAATGAGCAGGAGTCAACACCTGGTGCGTGATCCTGAACTGTACGAACAAATATCGTCCGGTATTTTTGAACAGGTTTACAGTTCTCTGGAGGAATACATTATCCTGGCCTTGTTGCCGTCCTACCTGGAGCAGGGTGATTCGTCCCTGGTGTATATGGTGAAAACTTTTATGGAAAAGACCAACCATGCATCCAGCACCTTTTATCGCTACGATTACGACCGGTTGCGGGATGATTTCCTGACCTTGATCCACGGGCCACGGAAGATTATTCTTTGGGGGGTAACCTATGCGATGATGGATTTGGCTGAAAGGTATGATTGGGGGGAAATTTCGGGGCCTAAATTGGATGACCGGCTGATTCTGATGGAGACGGGTGGAATGAAGGGCCGGAGAGAAGAATTAATCCGGAGTGAGGTGCACGATACGCTCCAATCCGCTTTCGGGGTTCGGGCCGTTCATTCGGAATACGGCATGACGGAAATGATGTCGCAGGGGTATTCTAAAGGTCACGGGATTTTTGAAATGAGTCGAACGATGCGTATATTAGCATTTGATGCTCAGGATCCTTTGACTTTCGTAGGTGATGGACCGATTGGTCGGTGCCACGTAGTTGATTTCTCGAATGTAGATAGTTGTAGTTTTATCGGTACGGATGATGTATGTCGGACAAATGGGAAAAAGTTTGAAATTATCGGTAGGTTGGATCATAGTGATGTCAGGGGTTGTAATCTCTTGTATCGGCAATCATAAACAATAAATAGTATACGTATGAATGACTCGTTGAATTGGGTAAAAGAAATCGTTGCGGAGTATGCACCAAAATTAGCACTGGCGTTGGTAACGCTAGTCGTTGGGTGGATTTTAATTAGATACGTCGTACGTATAGTTGAAAAATCAATTGGGAGATCCAGAGTAGATGAATCGCTGCGGAATTTTATCTTAACACTGGTCAGTATATCATTAAAAATTTTGTTGATCTTCAGTGTAGCTAATACATTCGGGATTGTAACTACCAGTTTTATAGCCGTATTGGGAGCGGCAGGCCTGGCCATCGGGATGGCTTTGCAGGGGAGCCTGAGTCATTTTGCTGCAGGCGTTTTGATTTTGTTTTTCAAACCATACCGTATTGGCGACTACGTTGAAGTGGTCGATAAGGCAGGGACGGTCAAAGAGATTCAGGTATTCTCCACCTTGTTGACAACGCTCAATAATAATCTGATTATTGTCCCTAATGGCGAGATATTGAAATACCCGATCGTTAACTATACTATACTTGGAAAACGTAAAATTGCATTGGAATTTGGTATAGCTTATAATGCAGATATTGACCTGGCAAAGGACATTATCGCCCGTTTGTTCCGCAACCATGAATTGGTCCTTGCGGAGGAAGGAATTGATGTGTTTGTCGCATCTCACGGTATTTCATCAGTGAATCTTACCGCAAGAGCCTGGACAAAAAGTGAGGATTTCTGGACAGTCAGTTTTTACATGTTGGAACAGGTTATAAAAGAATTTAATAAAGCAGGTATTGAAATTCCTTTTCCACAGATGGATGTGCATTTTCCGGACAAACCGGCACCGGAAGTAACGCAGAATTGAATGGGATATGGCAGTTGAACATTTGCTCATGGTAGAGCCTTGAATTTGGAATTGCTCCATCCATAGAATCGATTGCTACGCATAATTTCTCTTTATTACGCACCTGGCGTTGTAATCAATCCTTCGTACATCAAACTCCGTCTATGTATTAACGGGACGTTTTTACCAACCATTTCTCTTGGAGCTTAGGCTGAATGTGTGGGATTTTATTGCTGTAGGCGGGTGTCAGGGACATACTGGGATGTGCAGATTGGGTAGTGGGAAGATGGTAGAATGAAGGTGTGCTGTTTTTTTTGGGGTATGCAGTTAGCCGGGCTGTCATGCGGTTGATTTGAATTTATGTGGGCAGATTTTAGAATAAATATGTGCTGATTTTTGGGCTGAGGTGGGGAGCGATAGAGGAATACATTCTGCTGGTGCGTTGGGGAAGAGGGTAGAATAAATATGTACGGTTTTATTGGGGTATGCGGTTAGCCGGGCTGTCGTGGGTTTGACTTAATTTTAGAGTGAGTAGATTTTAGAGGAGTGTGTTTGGGGGAGGGTGTGAACTCTTGCCTGGAAGGACGATGATCAACCAGCGATGGGGGGCCATCCCATCGAACTTTATGTTCTCGTAAACAAACCCAATATCTGAATAGAATTATTTCTGCGCCGCGCTGGTATCCTGTAGTTGCATGGCAGGATCATTCTCGGGCAGGGTGTATTCATCGGCTTTTTTGCCAAAAACACTGACGTTGACGTAGCGTTTTGGATTGAGGCGGAAGTCCTGTAACAACAAATCCAGATTCTGGAGCGTGGATTGGAGCTTCACGTACACCTCTTCGTTTTTCATCAATTTACCCATGGTTCCCTCCCCCTGATTGATTCCCGTGAGCAATGCAGACAGGTTGTTGGAGGTCTCGTTCAGTGATTTGAGGGTTTCGGTGGTTTGGTCGCCGGCCTGGCCGAGTTTTTCCAGTGTTTCCGTCGTGGTATTCAGCGTTTTTTCCAATCCTCCGTCTGCCAGGGTCTCGGAGATGGTACTAAGATTGCGGATGGTTTGATTGAGGCTTTCCTGATTATCGGCGATTCCTCCGGTAATGCTGGCCAGGTTTTTCGAGACCTCGCCGAGCGCTTTGGCGTTGCTTTCCATCATCATATGCATCGCCCGGGTGCCTTTTTCCAGATTGTAAATGGTCTGTTGCATACTTTTGACCAATTTACCCATTTCCGTCGAGTCAAATTCAGGATCCGACATGATCGCGTTGACGGTGTCCACCAACCCACCTACGCCGGATTTTAACCGATCCAGGTATTCGTCGAGATCTTCGGGCTGGACAAACGATCCCAAAAAACTCACCGTACTTCCTTCTAAAAAAGCGCCGTTCTGAATGCAATCATCGGTGCAAGTGCCCGTGTACACCAGATCAATTGCCATGTCGCCCATAACCCCGCTGGGGTATAATTTCGCCACCGTATTCTGGGGCAATTTGACTTCGGGAAGGACTTCCAGGCTTACGATAATGTTCTGCAGATTCGCCGGATCAATCTCAATTTTATTGACATTTCCGACCTGATATCCGTTGATAAAAACCGGGGCAGAAACCTCAAGTTGGTTGATGTTGTCGTACTTGACCAGGTATATCGACTGGGATTTGAACAGGTTTTGGCCTTTTAAAAAATTGTACCCCCAAATCAGGAGACCCAATCCAACAATCGCTAATATACCTATTTTGATTTCCTTATTCATTCACTGTTTGTCTTGATCATTACGAATCGCGAAACCCTGCAAATGTAGCAATTAATGCTTAGTTGATATCAGTAATTGGTCCAACATTGCCATGGTTTTTCGATAATGTAAACGTTACGACTTGCAATACAGGTATTTTTGAATCAAACATGATCTAAAAATAAAATCTCCGGAAAGCGTACGCCCCGGAGATTTTACTGGAGTTTGATCAGGAATTAACCTGTTTGAAATCTCTGTATTATTTTGACATGCTCATAGCTTCGGATATCGTGACGCGGTTACCGTTGTTGTAGGCCACCACAAAGGCTCCGTCAAATCCTTTCTTTTTCATCGTATCCTTCATGGAATTGGCGTCATTATAGTTTTGAATGCCCGTAATCTGATATTTGTACATACCCCCTTCAAATCGGATGGAAAGATTCTGAATGTTGCGCCATTTGGCTTCCTTCAGATTTGCTTTTTTGGGTGTGGCCGCCAACTGGACACAAAATTCCAAATCGTCCTGAGCCGTCGCCACTTTGGGTGTTGGATCCGCTTGTGTTTGATCGATGACCGGACCATCCTGGGTGCTCGCTGTCATCACCGCAGGTTGTGCAGCAGGCGCTATAGAGGCCGTTTTGATGACTCTTGTTTCTGGTTGTGTCGTTTCCTTTGCTACCACAATTTCAGCCTTCGGTTCACCGGACACCTTAGGTGTTTCCGTTTTGACATTCGCAAGCTGCGGATCTTCTTCCAGCTGCTTTTTGTAGTCTTTGAGGGCATGAATAAAACTTTCTACGATTTTGTTTTGGCCCTGTTCCGAACTCAGATAGGCTTCTTCTTCTTTGTTGGATAAAAACCCTGCTTCAAACAAAATACTGGGCATGAAGGTGTTGCGCAGAACCAGGAATCCGGCTTGTTTCACGCCCCGGCTTTTTCTTTTATTTCGTGTTTGGAGGTTGGTCTCGAGGTTGCTCGCAAATGCCAGACTCCGGTCGAGATATGCGTTTTGGTACATATTGAGGATGATGTGCGAAATCTCCGAGTTGGGATCAAAACCATCGTAATTTTGTTCGTGGTTTTTCTCCAGTAAAATAACCCCGTTCTCGCGTTTAGCCACCTCGAGATTGTCCTGGTTCCGGTGGAGTCCCAGCACATAGGTTTCTGATCCGCATGCCTGATGGCTTTTTGCTGAGTTGCAGTGGATGGAAATGAACAGATCGGCGCGGGCCTGATTGGCGATGTGCGCGCGTTCGTGCAATTCCAGAAATTTATCCGAATTGCGGGTATAAATCACATTCACATCGGGAAACGTTTTCTTAATTTCCTTGCCCAATTTGAGGGACAAGGCCAGTACGATATCTTTTTCTTTGTTTTTACTCCCCAGAGCTCCGGGGTCTTTTCCGCCATGCCCCGCGTCAATCACAATGGTTTTGACCCGGTTGTCGATGTGTTTGGGGTCACCATCCCCCGGATTTTCAATGGTGTGCGCGTTGGAAATATTAATTCCAAGGCTGATAGACAGTACGAACAGGAAAATCGTTTTACATTTGTGAGCGTAACTTACAGCTGCCATGATCATGCGTTTTTTTGTTTTGAATGATTGAGTTCCGATTGTATAACAACAGCAAAAATCAAGCCAAAAACATTTGAAGTCAAAATATTACATAGTAATTATTATGTTAATGTGTTCGATGTCGAACGTTTTTGGCCAGGATAGCTTATTTCATAACGCCACGGACACCTTGCCTGGTACCGCTGATTCCTTAAAGTCCGGTGAAATACTGCGGGGTGTACCGATTTCGCCGGATGCCTTTTCGTCCAACGCGCGGTATGGAGCTGACCATAAAACTTTTTTTGATCCGCGCAAAAATCTGGTGTACCTCTACGGGAATGCCTTCGTCGAATACGAGCAGTTCTCGATCCGGAACGCGGATTACATCGAAGTGGACCTCAATGAGAACATCGCCACAGCCCGGATTCTCCCCGATAGCCTGAAGCATCTGATCGGCAATACGGTTTACGACACGGTCGTGGCCCAGGTGGAGGATACCTTGGTGCAGGAAGATTACGACAATTTGTATTATGAGGATGATCTGGTCGACGGGGTGGAAATCGATCCGTTTACCGGAGAGCCGGTGGAGCCCGGCCTGGATGCCCGCCAGGCTCAACCTGTGGAAGGCGGGGGCGCTTTGCCGGGGCACAAACCCGGGACACCGGTGTTCAGTGACGGAATCAATGAATTTGATGCCTCCGAAATGCGCTATAATTTCAAAACCGGA
>CALGAA010000407.1 GCA_937952445.1 uncultured Bacteroidota bacterium
GATCAGCGGAATACGACACGGCATTGATGTTGTTGCTCATTCCGGTAACGGTAATGCGTTGATCATCTTTGAAAAAATTCACGTTGGCGGCGAGTTCATAGTGTTGGTCTGATCCATATCCCCCTGTGGTCCGTCCAAAACGGGCTTTTCTGGTGCTTTCTTTGGTAATGATGTTGATGGTTCGGGCTTCATTGCCGTCATCAAACCCGCTCAGCTCAGCTTTATCGCTTTTTTTATCGAAAACCTCTACCTTGTCGATGATCTCAGCGGGTAAACTTTCGAGAGCGAGCTTGACATTGTTTCCAAAAAAAGGCTTTCCGTCAATCAGGATCTGCGCTACATCTTCACCCTGTGCCTGCAACTTCCCGTCTTGCATCATGATCCCCGGCATCTTTTGGACCAGGGCGATTCCGCTTGCATCCGGGAGTGTGGTGTAGGCGCTTGCGTTAAACTGAGTGGTATCTCCTTTTTGAGTACTGGCTACCGCTTCAGCAAGAATGTGAACCTGAGCCAGGGTCTGGGCCTGTTCGAGCAGGCCGATTTTGAGTTCGCTGATGTCAGAATCCACCTCGACTGGTAAATATGATGTTTGATACCCCAAATATTTGACCTCCAGCACATATTCCCCCTCCTCTATATTCTGAAAAATGAATTCTCCGTCGAGATCAGTCGTAGTTCCTGTAACCAGGGTAGAATCCTCTGATTGGATCAATGCTACCGTCGCCAAAGGAATTCCCTCACTGGCCTGTTCGTCTTCGACGTGACCCGTTATCGTAAACGTTTGAGCAAAAAGGGATGAACTGATACATGCAAAAAACAGAATAGAGAAATGAGCTAACCAGGTAAAATTCATTGTAATGGATTGGAATTAAGGTATATATAAATAATAGCCCAAAGTAATGAATTTAGCCCATATAGCGGAAAGAGGTACTGAATTTAAGTAAAATTTCAGATTATTCATTAGGAAATTAGTTATACGTCCCGATTATATTTTCCGCAATTTGTTCCGGGGCACCTCGATAAAAAAGGAAATTCCGACATTTTCCATCCTCATCAATACCCGGTGTTTTCCCTTGAATTCCACCAATTCACCCGTAAGACCAGTCAGCTCCCCGCCGATAATTTCGATTTTATCGCCGGCTTCCAGGGCCTCGTCGGTCATGAGTACACCCATATTCTCCCCGGTTACGAACTTGAGTAATTCGATCTGTTCGTCCGGAATGGTCGGTACTTCATGTTTAAATCGCACGAACTCAAACACGCCGTCAATTTCCAAAACTTTGATGTAATCCGCCTGTCCGATCCGTACAAATACATACCCATGAATCAACGGAATCTGGGTTTTCCGGATCCGACCCGGGTATTTGCGCACCGACCATTTTAAGGGAATCCATCCTTCGACTCCTTTCTTTTCGAGCTGCTGGATCACCCATTTTTCACTTTTAGTGCGGACCCTGACAGCGTACCAATGCGGTTCGTCGTCCAATCTGATCATCGGATGTGGTTTTTTATTGACCCGGGACTGGTGTAATTTACCCGGCCCTGTTATATGATCATTCCGGCAGCCACGGTATTGTTGGTCGCTTCGTCGATCAAAATCAAACTTCCCGTAATCCGGTTGGTCCGGTAGCTGTCAAAGTACAATGGCTTTGTGGTGCGCAAAACCACCCGACCGATGTCGTTCATGTGGAGTGATTTATCTTCTTGGTTTCGGCTCAGGGTGTTGATGTCGAGTTTGTACCGGATATCTTTAACCAGGCATCGCACCTCATTGGTAGTGTGCAGTACGGTGTATTTCCCCCGGATCTGTATCGGTTTATCCTGCCCAAACCAACACAACATTACTTCGATATCCTGGCTGATTTTGGGCTGGTTGTGCGGCCGGACGATCATGTCCCCCCGACTGAGATCCAGGTCGTCTTCCAGAAGAATGGTCACCGATTGGGGCGGGAACGCTTTGTCCATTTCACCATCAAATGAATCAATTTTAGAAATCTTCGTCGTGAACCCGGAGGGCAGCAACATCACCTCGTCGCCTTTTTTGAAAATGCCTCCGGCTACGCGCCCGGCGTACCCCCGGTAATCATGATAATCATCGTTGTAGGGGCGCAGTACGTGCTGAACCGGGAATCGACTGTCGATAAAATTATGGTCACTGGCAATATGAACGTTTTCGAGGTAGTACAGCAGCGTAGGCCCTTCGTACCAATTCATGTTTTTTGACCGGTTGACAATGTTGTCTCCTTTTAAGGCTGAAATGGGGATAAAACTGACGTCGGAAACATCGAGCTTGGAGGCGAATTTTTCGAACTCATCCTTGATCCTTTCGAAGTGTTCCTGGCCGTAGTCGACCAAATCCATTTTGTTGATGCACACGACGAGGTGCGGAATTTGGAGCAGCGAGGCGATAATGGCGTGCCGCCGGGTTTGCTCTACCACGCCGTTGCGGGCATCGATAAGAATCAGGGAAACATTAGCCGTTGAAGCGCCGGTCACCATATTTCTGGTATACTGGATGTGACCGGGGGTGTCGGCGATGATAAATTTCCGTTTAGGCGTCGAAAAATATCGGTACGCCACATCGATCGTAATGCCTTGTTCGCGTTCGGACTTCAAACCGTCAGTCAGGAGGGCGAGGTTTACCCCTTCTTCCCCACGTCGCTCGGAGGCCGTTTTGACTGCTTCGTATTGATCTTCGAATATGGATTTACTGTCGTACAACAGTCGTCCGATTAGGGTGGATTTACCGTCGTCTACCGATCCGGCGGTGCTGAATCTCAGCAATTCGGTATCCGCATACGTATGTTGGGGTATAGATTGATTGTCGTGTTGATTCGTCATGATTCGTTGGGAAATGTGTGGATTAAATGATTGATTGATAAACAGGGGATAACCATTAAAAGTAACCGTGTTTTTTACGGTCTTCCATCGCGGTATCCGAACGTTTATCGTCGGTCCGGCCCCCGCGTTCAGTTTGATGCGTCGTCGCGACTTCCTCAATGATCTCCTGAACGGTCTGGGCATGCGATTGCCATACCCCTGTACATGTCATATCACCGATGGTGCGGCAACGGACCACTTCCTCAAAAACCTCTTCTTCAGGTTTTTTGAAGATGAATTCTGAATCCGCCAGGAGGATTCCATCCCGTTTGAAAACCTTTCGCTTGTGGGAAAAATAAAGCGATGGTAATGGCACATTTTCCATCGCAAGGTATTGCCAAACATCGAGTTCGGTCCAGTTTGAAATGGGGAAAATACGGAAGTGCTCACCAAGGCTTTTTTTGCCGTTGAACAGGTTCCACAACTCCGGTCGCTGGTTTTTAGGATCCCATTGACCAAACTCATCCCGGTGGGAAAAGAAACGTTCTTTTGCCCGTGCTTTTTCTTCATCCCGGCGACCTCCTCCCAGGGCGGCATCGTATTTACCTTTTTCCAGGGACTCCAGCAATACAGCGGTTTGCAACAGATTCCGACTGGCGTTGAGGCCTTTTTCCTCCGTCACCATACCCGATTCGATCGCCTCCTGAACGCTTCCTACAGTCAGTTTCAATCCGTATTTGTTTACGAGATCATCCCGAAATTCTATCGTCTCCGGAAAGTTGTGCCCCGTATCGATGTGAAGCAATGGGAAAGGTACCCTGGCCGGATAAAATGCTTTGACAGCCAGATACGTCATTAGAATACTGTCCTTCCCACCGCTAAATAATATTACCGGATTTTCAAACTGGGCTGCCACTTCCCTCATGATGAATATCGATTCGGATTCGAGTTCCCGCAAGTGGTTGATGTGATAATCCATTATTTTTTGATATGTTTTATGGTATAATCCAAAAGTTTTTCCAAATCCTGCTCCGGCTCGTTTTTCCCTGTATCCAATACCAGATCCGGACTGTCCGGAATTTCATACGGGGCACTGATGCCGGTAAAATTTTTGATCTGACCGTCGATGGCTTTTTGGTAAAGCCCCTTTGTATCCCTGTCCCTGCAGGTTTCGACGTTGGCGTTGATGTACACCAGATGAAAATCCTCCGGCCCGATGATCTGAGCGGCCATGCGGCGCATCGATTCCTCCGGACTTACGAACGAGCACAAGACGACCAGACCATTGTGAACGAGGATCCGGGCTACCTCGGCGATCCTTCTGATGTTCTCGGTACGATCCTCCATCGAAAAAGTCAGATCCTTACACAGTCGGTCCCTCACGTTGTCTCCATCGAGCAACGCCACCAAAAAATTTTGTTCGGTGAGCTTTTTCTCGAGGGCCAAAGCCATGGTGGTTTTTCCACTGCCCGACAGCCCCGTAAACCAGAACGCCTGGCCCCGCTGACCTAATAGGTCCTCTTTGGTCTGTCTGGAAACTGACCGATCGTATACAGGAAAAATATTCACCGTTGCTAAATACTATTTAGTTTGGGAGGCAAAAATACAGGAATTAATATTTCTTCACTTGTAAAAATCCTTAATTTTTCTATTGTCATCCCCAAAGTTGTTTATTCCGGCAGAGATAATCGCTTAATTTACATTTGTTTTTCACCATTGGAATACTGTTCTATAAACCACCTCGCCTTGCTTTCGTGATAATACACCCCTCCTTTCATCCAGAATCCACAATGCCCGCCATAGCGAGGTGTTAAAAGAGACAAATAGGGAGACGTTTCGGCTATCTCATATGGAAAATTGGTCGACGTCAGAAATGGGTCATCCAATGCATTGAGCAACAAAACCGGTCGCTGGATTTGATCGAGCATAAACAAGGCACTGGATCTTTCGCGGTAGTGGGCGGCGTTTTCGAAGCCGTGGAAAGGCGCCGTATATATTTCGTCGATCTCATCGATATCCCGTGCTTTGAATATATCCTGGTAGGGGAGAAGATCGGGGTAAACGCGTTGCTTCTCCTTCATCTTTCGCATGATTTTACGATAAAAATTGCGGTGGTACACTTCGTGCCCGGGTTTCATGATTTCAAATACCGCCGTTCTGAGGTCGATCGGGACCGATATCGCTACACCGGCAATGACCTGGGCGGGGAGTGGCCGGTGTCGGGCGAGGTAATTCAGCAATACGTTCCCACCCAGGCTATAACCCACCAGGGCAATTTCCTGATAATTTCTCGTTTGCAGCAAATGGTCGATAGAATGCGCCAGGTCCACAATTTCTCCGGCGTGGTAGGCCCGCGAAGTGCGATTGGGCTCGCCACTACATCCCCTGTAATTGATGGCTACCACATCCCAGTCATGGATCGATAAATGCCGGGTGATCCCGCGCACATATGAACTTTGTGAACTGCCTTCAAACCCGTGAAGAATCACGACCAACCGGGGATGCTCGTTCTGCGTAATATCCAAATCGATGAAATCATCATCCGGGGTTGTCAAACGAATGCGTTGGAATGGGCGGGGGAGGGTCACCGAACGAAATTGAGTGGTGGCAATGGTCGCGAAATGTTTGTTTCGGAACCAGGGCCATGAGGGGGAATAATCCGGTGAGAGAATGGGCATGTTCTTTGGTTGAATCTGATTTTTCGGTTCCAAAGGTAACATCCGTAGCCACAAACGGTTTTTTCAGTGAGGACAATTAAAGTTACTATTTATTTCAGCAATAGAACACCGCCTGTATATTTTGCCTGATTATGCAGCTGAAAACCTATTTAACAATCGCAGTTGCTCAATTTATGCCTAATTAAATATTTTTTTCGTCAAAAAATTGTAACTTATGGGCTCTATTCAATTTTGAAACCAAATCTTCCGACCATGAAATTAGAAACCAGGAATCTCAGGAACGTTGTCTTGCTGGGACACGCAGGCAGTGGCAAAACCACCTTTGTCGAAAACATGTTATTCGAAACCGGCGCGTCCAACCGGCTCGGGAATGTCAATCAGGAAACAACGACCTCTGATTATACGAACATCGAACGGTCCAAGCACTACTCCATTTTTACGTCTTTGATGCACGTGCACTGGAAGGACAGCAAAATCAACATAATCGATACGCCCGGAGCCGATGATTTGGTGGGAGAGGTATTGTCGGGGCTGAAAGTGGCCGATTTGGGGGTGATGATGCTCCACGCGCGGTACGAAGTACAGGTCGGGACCGAACTGAACATGCAGCAGGCCGAAAAACTCAACACTACGATGATTTTCGTGGTCAATCACC
>CALGAA010000408.1 GCA_937952445.1 uncultured Bacteroidota bacterium
GAAAAAGGTCTCGAGGTGATGATCGCTATTGCCCGGTTTTGGTACCAACGAGCACATCTTTCACCGGACAAACAATTGTATGTGATCCTGGGTGTAACAGGGCCCAACGAATACGAAAATAACATCAACAACAACTGGTATACGAATTATATCGCTCAGTGGTGCCTGAGGTACACGGCCGAACAAGTTCACTATGTGCAAGAAGAATTTCCCCGGGAATTCGAACAGGTTTTGGATCGTACTGAATTGAGGGATGGAGAAGTACAAAATTGGCTTGTCATGGCTGATCAGATGTATTTGCCATATTCGGAGGAGTATGGTGTGTATTTGCAGCAAGATGGATTCCTGGATAAAGAAAAGGTTACCGTAGAGGATATACCAGATGGTCAAAGCCCCATCAACCAGCATTGGTCCTGGGACCGTATTTTGCGGTCTCCTTTTATCAAACAAGCCGACGTCCTTCAGGGGTTTTATTTCTTTGAAGACCACTTTTCCACGGCAGAAATGGAACGTCATTTTGATTATTATGAACCCATTACCGTACATGAATCATCCTTGTCGCCTTGTGTCCACAGCATCTTAGCTGCCTCCCTGGGGCGAATGGACAAAGCATATGAGATGTACCTCCGAACTTCACGGCTGGACCTCGATGATTACAATAAAGAAGTGCACGAAGGCCTGCATATCACCTCCATGGCGGGGACCTGGCTGAGTATCGTGGAAGGATTTGGTGGCATGCGGGTGATTGACGATAAGCTCACTTTCTCCCCCCGAATACCCCGACAATGGGAATCGTATAGCTTCAAAGTGAATTTTAGGGGTTACGTGATTCATGTAGTTGTCGGACAATCCCGAATAACAGTATATGCAGACAGGGAACTGCCTTTTCCCGTACTGGTCGACGGCCGGGAGATTGAGGTGGCAGCTGTCACAAATTGAAAAGGTCCGGCACGGAATGAAATTTTGAAAAATGAAAGATAGGAATCATGGTTAGAATGATCAGAAAATTCGTGGTAATTGTACTCGTTTGGATATGGATACCGCTGAATGCGCAGATCGACCGGGTAGAACCGCCCAATTGGTGGAGCGAGATGCAACGGTCGGAATTGCAAATCGTATTGTATGGTGAAAAATTGGCCCGATATGAAATTCAGGCCCCGGATCTAATTCTGAAGAATGTGATCCGGACAGAAAACCCCAATTATCTTTTCGTAACGGTGGATACCCGGGATGTAAAAGCGGGTACGTATCGGATCCATCTCCTGGAGAATAAGCAGATCGTCCATACCATCGATTATCAATTTCTGGAACGGGAAGACGGATCTGCATTGCGAAAAGGATTTGATTCTTCGGATCTGATCTATCTGCTGATGCCCGATCGGTTTGCCAACGGAGACCTGAGCAATGATTCTCATCCTGAAATGCAGGAAAAAGCCAACCGGGACCATCAGGGAGGTCGTCATGGCGGGGATATCCAGGGCATCATTGATCATTTGGATTACATAGCCCAGCTCGGAGCCACTGCCATCTGGAGTACACCCATGTGCGCGGACGATGATGAACAATATTCGTACCACACCTATGCCCAGAGCGATGTGTACAGGATCGATCCACGGTATGGATCCAACGCAGATTACCGGCGATTATCTGACGAACTCAGGAAACGCGACATGGGGCTTATCATGGATTACGTCACCAATCACTGGGGGCTGCATCATTGGATGATCAGGGACCTCCCTACCTACGATTGGATCCATCAATTTCCGGGTTATGGTCAAACCAATTACCGAATGCAAACGCAGATGGATCCCAACGCTTCCGAAATTGATTTGAGATATTGTGCGGATGGCTGGTTTGTCAGTTCTATGCCGGATCTTAATCAATCGAATCCCCTGGTTTTGAATTATTTGATCCAAAATGCCATTTGGTGGATTGAGTACGCGGGATTGTCCGGTTTACGGGTCGATACCTATTCGTATAATGATAAAGAGGCCATCGCCCGGTGGACAAAGGCGATCATGGATGAGTATCCCCATTTTAATATGATGGGGGAGGTCTGGATGCACGACCATGCTCAGATCTCCTATTGGCAAAAAGACAGTCGGATTGGTGCCATCCAGAGTTACAATTCCCATATGCCGACGGTCATGGATTTTACGTTACATGATGCTATATTAAGTGCGTTTCGGGAAACCAATCCATCATGGGATCGTGGGATGATTCAGGTATACGAGAATTTTGTCAATGACTTTTTGTATGCTGACATATACAATCTTCTGGTATTTGCCGAAAACCACGATACGCCCCGAATCAATGAATTATATCCTGATTTTGAAAATTACAAACTCATTATGACCTTGATCGCTACGACCAGGGGCATTCCACAGATTTATTACGGCACGGAAATCGGTATGAAGGGGGATAAAGGAGCCGGAGATGGTGACATTCGCCGGGATTTCCCCGGGGGCTGGCCCGGAGATGAAAACAATGCTTTTCTCGTATCCGGGCGAACTCCGGACCAATCGAAGTATTTTGATTTCACTTCAAAATTATTCAATTGGCGGAAAAACACCCCTGTCATCCATACAGGAAAAATGACCCAATATATTCCCGAGCATGAGGTATACGTCTTTTTCAGGTACGATGACCAGAACAAAGTCATGGTCGTTCTCAACAACAGTCCGGAGAACCGCACGCTCAATCTGGACCGTTTTCGCGAAAATATTGGGAACCACTCATCAGGGGTGGATGTTCTGTCGGGGGCCCGATACGATTTGACCGAATCCTTAACCGTGTCATCCAAATCCGCATTAATCCTGGAGCTTGGCGACTGAATACGATAATGAATATTGACTTTTACAACATACACTCATGAGAAACCTATTACTTATACGCCTTATTTTAGCTCTGCTGCAAACTTCACTACATCGCCGAATTCACAGAGAATTTCACCCGGAGGACAATGTCCAGAATAGCCGGCCACATTCAACCCCAATAAACATGCGGGATCAGCACAGGAGTTCTCATTGGAAATTTGGATTTGTGACCGCTCTTTTATCTGTACTTTTTCTGTATTCATCCTGTCAATCCCCTGCTTCGGTTGCTCCGGAGACGGTCCAAACTCATATCACAGAGGCCGATCTGGAGACGGCGATCATATATGAAGTCAATATCCGGCAATATTCACCTGAGGGAACTTTTGAGGCTTTTACCCGTGATATACCCAGGTTGAAAGAATTGGGTATCCGCATTTTGTGGTTGATGCCTATTCATCCCATATCCGAAGCCAAAAGAAAAGGGACTTTGGGAAGTTACTATGCCGTGCAGGATTACGGTAAAATAAATCCGGAATTTGGGAATTTGGAGGATTTTCGGCAATTGGTATCGACAGCCCATGACAACGATATGTTCGTTATTCTCGATTGGGTGGCGAACCACACGGGCTGGGATCACCCGTGGATTGAGGAGCATCCTGAGTATTATACCAAAAATGCCGATGGGGAAATCTCCGATCCCCTGGATCCTGCTACGGGCGAATCCTGGGGCTGGACCGATGTGGCTGACCTGGACTTTGATAACGAGGAAATGCGGGAAAAGATGATCGAAGAAATGTTATACTGGGTGAAAGAGGAAAATGTGGATGGGTTTCGCTGCGATGTGGCTCACCAGGTACCGGTTGATTTTTGGGAGGAGGCTACAGACCGTTTGCGCGCTGAAAAACCGATTTTTATGTTGGCAGAAGCGGAAGAACCTGAACTATTGGAGAAGGCTTTCGATATGCAATATGCATGGGAAGGTCATCATTTGTTAAATGATATAGCTCGAGGTGATAAAAATGTGACGCATCTGCGCGAATACCTGGATAAGCAGGATGAAATACTCGAAGACGACGATATCTTGATGAATTTCACCTCCAATCACGACGAAAACACCTGGAGTGGGACGGTTTTTGAGCGGATGGGAGACGCTGCGGAAGTAATGGCCGTAACCACCTATATGCTGCCGGGGATGCCATTGATCTATAACGGACAGGAGTGGGATCTCGATCACCGGCTTCGGTTTTTTGAAAAGGACACAATTCCAATGCAGACCAGGGGGCAATTTTATCCTTTGTACGAGAGGTTAGGAAAATTGAAAATAGAGCATCCGGCCTTGAATGGTGGAAAAAGAGCTGCCGGTTCTGTTGTGGTACCGACTAGTGAGGAGGAAGCCGTCTTCGTTTTGGTCCGGAAAAAGGAGGGGCGTAGGTTGGTCTTTTTGGCTAACTATTCTGACCACATCGTAGATTTTATGATCGACTGGACCGGATTGGATGCCGACCTGCGACAATCATTACTGGACACTCCGTTTATCGATTATTTCTCGGATGAGGAAGTCTCGTTTTCACCCGAAACATCCTTTTTAATGGAACCACGGG
>CALGAA010000409.1 GCA_937952445.1 uncultured Bacteroidota bacterium
CCTTTTTCCTCTGCCTGTTGAGTAATCATTTCTTCTACGCCCATAGTCACCTACATTTCAGATTTCACCTGATCGATAAATTCGGGTGTGACGTCCAGTACCTCACATATAAAAGAATCAGGAAGTTCTTTCAGGATCATCTTTTTTGCGATCTGAATCTTATTCTGTAACGTACCTTTTTCGATTCCTTTTTCCTCTGCCTGTTGAATAATCATTTCTTCTACACCCATAGTCTCATGGTTTGATGTTAATTCTTTAACCCGATTCTCAAATAATAAGTTCATAGTTTCTCTTTTTGATTTTGTATAAAACCGGACGAAATTAAGTAAGGACCGGATATCCGACTTAGGGAATCCTTTGGCCAGTAGTTTTCGTACGAGAGTTGTCTTAAGTTCCAATGCTTCGAAATCGTCTGATTTATTCATTTGTAACGCTGTTAAAGCAGTTAAAACAACCGCTGCAAAGGGGTTGTCACTTTGTTCCAGGTTCGATTGGGATTGTTTTAAAATCTTATAGGTTCTATACCGATAGATTAATTTTGTATCCATCACAGAATATCTGAAATCTGAGGGATTATATCCGGGATACGGATCTGTGAGAATGACCAAAGTAGTTACCGGCATTTTGTAACGATCCAGGATTCGGTAAAAATAATGAAACATTCTTTCAGGTAGATTTTGATCGGCATAACCTTGAACCTCTATATGGATAAGGATCCATCTCTCGTGTCCGGAAATATCGAAAAGTTTGATTAGTTTATCTACCCGGCGGATTTTATGTTTAGCATCGCTCAGAGGGAATAATTCGTCCAACTCCTTGTCGAGAAAATCATAACCCTTTTCAAGGTCAAAGGTTTGGTCAGGATAAAAGAAGGTCAGAAAATCTGGTAAAAGATCTTCTATTATTCCCTTCCAAAGCGAATCATTGGTGATCATGATTTACTAAATATAGGGGAATTGTAGTTGACATAAAAGATAAGGCAATTGAAATTCAATTATGTCTATGGTAGTTCCATGTTCAAAAATGACGATAGGTGCTACATCACACAGGGAATACCAAAAACGAGCTCTTTACGGAAGATACACTCTTTTAAGATGATTGCTTCACTGAAAAACTATATTCCTCTCTGCAGCATCGTTGGACTCTTATCAATTAAAATAACTATCTTTCCCATTATGAATAAGCATAAAGATATACTTCAGCAAAAAATACAAGCTTCCAGGGCAGGGGGTGGGCAAGATCGCATCGACCGTCAGCATGAAAAGGGAAAGTTGACCGCGCGGGAACGAATTCAATATTTGATGGACCCGGGAAGTTTTGAAGAATTTGATCGATTTGTTACACATCGCACTACTGATTTTGGGATGGAGAAACAAAAAATAGTAGGGGATGGTGTGGTGACAGGGATGGGCACGATTGACGGACGAATTGTATATGTTTTTGCTCAGGATTTTACGGTTTTTGGTGGAACTCTCTCAGAAACCAATGCCCGGAAAATTTGTAAAATCATGGACCGGGCGCTTGAAAACAGAGCCCCTCTGATCGGGCTCAACGATAGCGGGGGTGCCCGGATACAAGAAGGAGTAGCCTCACTCGCCGGATATGCTGATATTTTTTACAGAAATGTGAAGTGTTCAGGCATCATTCCGCAATTGTCAGCCATTATGGGGCCTTGCGCTGGTGGAGCGGTCTATTCTCCAGCCATGACAGATTTTATTTTTATGGTAGAAGGTTCCTCATATATGTTCGTTACCGGACCCAACGTAGTGAAAACGGTGACCAATGAAGAGGTGACCCCAGAAGAATTGGGAGGCGCGTTGACGCATGCCACCAAATCGGGGGTCGCTCACCGCACGGCGAAGGACGACACCCAATGTCTTGATGATATACGGACGCTACTGACTTATTTACCTCAAAGCAATCAGGAAAGACCCCGTGATATATCATATCATCCTGGCGATGAATACCGAAATGACCTCGATGATATTATTCCGGATAATCCCAATACACCCTACGATATGCATCAGGTGATTGGCCATCTCGTGGATTCGGATAGTTTTTTTCAGACCCAATCCGATTACGGTGCAAGTTTGATCACCGGATTTGCAAGGATGGCGGGGATGAGTATCGGAATTGTGGCTAATCAACCCGCCAATCTTGCCGGGGTACTCGATGTGGATTCAGCGACGAAAGGGGCACGTTTTGTTCGATTTTGCGATTGTTTCAATATCCCCATTTTGGTTCTTGAGGATGTTCCGGGATTTTTACCTGGCACAGAACAGGAATGGAACGGAATCATTTCCAATGGGGCAAAACTTCTCTACGCATTTTGCGAAGCAACCGTGCCCAGGATTACTGTGATCACCCGTAAAGCCTATGGGGGGGCATATTGCGTGATGAACAGCCGGCACATCGGAGCGGATTACAACTACGCCTGGCCTTCAGCTGAAATTGCTGTCATGGGGGCGAAAGGAGCGGCAGAAATTATTTTTCGAAAAGAAATCAGTGATAGCCAGGATCCGGAATCAAAAACGATCGAAAAGGAAGCCGAATACAATGAATTGTTTGCGAACCCGTATAAGGCGGCTGAACTGGGTTTTATCGATGACATTATTCTTCCATCCCATACGCGTCGGGTGTTGATACGAGCCTTCAGGTCATTGAAGAATAAACAAACTTTTCTCCAGGACCGTAAGCATGGAAATATTCCCTTGTAGGACCTGGACTGACTCCGTTATCACGGGATCACATGCAACTATGGGAATTGATCAGACTAATGATAGACACACCATTGGTTCCCGGGCGGATGGCCAATTCCATTTCTTACATATCATTCAAAAAGTTAAAGTATTATATTCTGATGTAAGTATTTTTACATATTACGATTTGGCATAATGTTTGTGTTGATTCACATGAATAAAATGCAATCGTAATGAAAATCTATTTGATAATCCAGAAGCTGATCACCGGGAGGCTCAAACAGGTATGGTTGGGCCTGATCCTGGTCTTCGGTTCTCTGTCGTACGCTGGCGCCCAACAAATTTTAAAGGACGTAATCGTGGGTGATGATGTAGCGTGTCCTGGTCTGTCCAACGAATATCACATTGGGGTCGATATCTATTTTCCAATGAATATTCAGTGGAGAATCATCGAAGGACCTGGTGAATTCGTAGGTAGTGCGATGGGGGAGAGCGTGGAAGTTCAATGGAAAACCACAGATCGGGGGTATACCAAGTTGGTGATGTTTGCAGTCAGTTATTATCCACCCCTGGGGTTGATCGATACCATCACCATTCACGTGGATAAGGATCTCAATCGAATGAATCTCAACTGCATCACCGACCTCGTGTTGGATTTTGGCATGGATTGCGAACGGTATATCGATATCAATGAGGTCATTACGAATGGTAAAATCAAATGTCTGGACGATTTTGATTTTACCCTAGAACTCGAAAACCTGACCGTTCCCAACCCGGTTCCAAAACAGTACAATGGCAGAACTTTTACCGCCACGATCACCCACAAAGAAACAGGCCAATTCTGTCGGTCAAATATTACCCTGGGTGACTTTTCAGGACCCAGACTGATTTGTCGAAATGATACTGTATTATGTAGTGATCCACGGGCGTATGATCCCAAGAACAACTTATTTGGAAAACCAGAAGTCATAGCAGACTGTAATGAAAACTATACGCTGAAAGTGAATGAATACAAATGGGTTAACGTCGAGAATGACCCATTTATCGAGGGATATATCGAGCGGGTCTGGCGTGCTACTGATCAAAATGGTAATTCGACGGACTGTGTTGATACGGTATTTCTCCGTAAAATTATATTTGATGAAATCGTTTGTCCGGCTGACACTCAGATCACCTGCGATTCTCTGGAATTGCTCGATCAACCATTGGTGACCGGTTCACCCACTTTTGATGGACTTCCTATTTATTCAGAAGATCCTTATTGCAAGGTCTATGTGACTTACGAAGATAGTGAAGCAGAAGGATGCGGTGGGTCAAAAACGGTCTATCGGGAATGGACCATTACTTCCTACGAAGGAAATGATGTGCGGGAAAGAAAATGTACCCAGGTCATCGAAGTGATCGATACCACAGGCCCCAAAATCCATTTTAGGGAAGGTCAATTTACCATGGAGCAGCATTATAATATCGTCGGTATCGATACAGGCAAACTGTATCCCACTTTCTACCGAAACGCCATTACTGATAATTGTGAAGCCGATGGGGACTTTCCTGTTCCGGATTTTGTGCAGGAATGCAGCACACCTGAAGAATTAATTTTTACGATTAAATGGGCAGATCAGCAAATCGTACTCAATATGGCTGATGAACAGCCTGATGTCCGTTTCAGACAAATGACCATCGGAAGTTACATGGTCGAATATTCAGCTATGGATGACTGCGGAAATACCGGTAGAGATACCATCGTATTGGTACTTCGTGATAAGCAACCACCCACCATCGTGCTCAATGATGATCCTGGTGTAACACTGGTGCGGAATCAATCCCTGACCTGGGCAGATGTCTCCTCTTTTGATGAAGGAAGTTTTGATAATTGTGATCTTGAAATGGTTCTGGCCAGGCGGGTAGATTGGAAAACGGCTTGCGGATTTTCAGCCGACACCAGTGTGGCCAGTGAGGTCAGAAAGTATTACGATACCTTTGCAGAACGCATTAGTTTTCATGAGGATTTGTGCCTGGATAGCCTGGTCGAATACGGCTGGACAGATCGGATTCCGTTCTGTTGTGAAGATGTCTGCAGCGAAGGTGTACTGGTCGAATTTTTGGCCATCGATGCGTTTTGTAACTATTCGAAATTGGTGACGAGAGTGCAGGTTTCAGATCGTTCCCAGCCTACCGTCAAACATCGACTACCCAATGTTTCAATGAATTGTTACACGTACCAGTCTTTATACAAAGAGGAAGTGGAGAATGGAAATATGTCGATTTTTGGTCAGTACGTGACGGATACTTCTCAACGGAAATCCCGACAGATCCAGGTTTTTCAGTGTAGTGAGAACAGAACCACCCCTTACATAGAATCCAGTCTGGAGGTAGTCGATGGGTTGATCGAGGACAATTGTAACGTGACGATAGAGGAACGGGTAGAGGTGAATATCGGCATTTGTGGAGAAGGTTCCATCGACCGGATTTTTACCATTTCCAATCCCTGTTCAGATCATCCGACTGATCAGGAAAGCATCCAGGTGATCCAAAAAATATTTATCACCAAGGATTGCCGGTTGCGAGCTGAAGATTTTGTATTGCCTTATCAAGACACGACCCTGATTAATTGCTCCCTTGTAGAGGTGGAACCGCGTGGCCCTCAACTTAACCGCGAAGAATTTTGTAAGGATCTTGGGATGACCTATACCGATGAGGTAACCAAAGCCTTGGACGGCACCTCTGGAATTTGTTATACGATTAAACGAACCTGGGAAATCAGTGATTGGTGTGAAACTGATCCGTATTATCTTCCCAAGTTTGTACAGTATATCTATATCAAAAATACGGAGGGTCCCACGATTCACAACGCCCGGGTACAGGATATTTGCATCGATCAGGGCTGCCGGTTTAATTTCTCCCGAAAATTGGAAATCACGGATGATTGTACACCCGTGGAAGAATTGACCATCATCTGGAGGATCGATCGAAACGTTGATGGACAATGGATCACCCGGCAATCCGGGGTGGGGGTACAGATCAACTCCATTTCACTTGAGAGTGGTTCCTATCGGTTGGTAGTCGAAGCCACTGACCAATGCCACAACCGGGAAGAATCCATTTCTGAGTTTAAAGTTGGATATTGTAAAGCCCTATCGATTACAGGACCTGAGTCGATCACCTTTAATCTCAATCATCGGACCGATCAACTCCGGCTGACGGATATTCCATATGAGGTCAACCACCCATGTCCGGATTCAGAATACGAGGTATTACTGCGCTATAAGGGGGAGGGATTGATCGATAATGAGGGGAACATACTGCCTCCTCTACCTGGATCCAATTCATTAGTGGTTCCGTGCGAACGGATTGGATCAAATATGATCGAACTGTGGGTGGTGGATCAGGATGGAAATGCGAGTTATTATGTCTTGCAATTGGATGTCAAAGATCCTCGTGGATTGTGTCCAAATGTAGGAAATCAATTGGTGGGAGGGGTGAAATCTCCAGACCTTACACCGATTTCCGATGTCGAAGTGCGATTGAACGGACCGATAGCTGAAATTCGAAGAAATATGACCGACGCTCAGGGGCAATTTAACTTGGGTAATTTTCCATCAACGAATGAATCTTTGATGATTGTGCCCAGCAAACAAGACAATCCATTACATGGCATAACAGCTTTTGATGTCCTGACGATTTTCCGGATAGCTTCGGATAAATCAACGTTAACTACTCCCTACGAGAAATTAGCTGCGGATATCAACGGTGATGGAATCGTCTCGGTTCTTGATGTTTTGATGATCCAGGCTTTATTGCTTCAAAAAGTCAAGGAATTGCCCGGTCCGCAATGGATTTTTATCAACAGCGATATGGAACCTGTTTCAAGAATCAAGGCGACTCAGGAGTATCGTTCAAAATTGCATTTTACCGGTGTGAAACGGGGTGATGTAAACTATAGTGCGACCATTCGGTCCAGTAATCGAAATCAAGCCGGACATGTGCCGATGACCCTCGGTGACCCGGAATTTAGCAATGGATTTATCCGGATTCCCGTCAACCTGGAAACCGGTCACTCGGTTCAATCGATGCAGTTTGCCCTCCGCAATGACAACGAAGTGCCCTGGATAGCGATAGAATCGGGCAGGGTGTCCATCGAACCGGGGGACTACCAGATCGACGAGAGTTCGCTTCGGTTGGTGTGGTATGCCGCTAACGAAGAGGTTGAACCAACCTCCGCCCCAGCGGATTTTTACCTGCTATTTGATCATACGACGACCCATGAAATTAAC
Organism: uncultured Bacteroidota bacterium; assembly: GCA_937952445.1. Taxonomy (GTDB): domain Bacteria; phylum Bacteroidota; class Bacteroidia; order Chitinophagales; family Saprospiraceae; genus Membranihabitans. The sequence continues at coordinate 6,974 of CALGAA010000409.1, forward strand.
CCGGACTTAATCAGTCTGTCGATGGATTTGATACCGGAAATTTATGATGGAAACCAAATAAAAGAAAATATCAGAATGGTTCATCAAAGACAGAAGGATGTTTTTGAGGTTTCGGGTCCATATCCCAATCCATTCTCCAGGGAAGTGAAATTTGACCTGAGCGGACAGACTGGCAAGCTTCTGCGTACTGAGGTGTATAGCCTTTCGGGTCAATTGGTGCACTTTGAAAAAGTCGGTCAGGAAATCGTTCAATACAGACTGGATGGTTCTTCATTGCCAGCGGAAGGATTTTATACCATTCGCCTGGTCCTGGAATCAGGTGTGGTGAATCGAAAATTATATTTCATCCCCTAAAAATAGATTTGCATTTTATCTTTTATCTGGCCTGTCAGTGCAATCGCTGGCGGGCCATTTT
>CALGAA010000410.1 GCA_937952445.1 uncultured Bacteroidota bacterium
AGTATGGCTATCGGATTTACGATCCTGTAGAGGCTATGGTTCGCCGTAACGCGTTTACTCAGAATCATAACTTGTCCATGAACGGCCGAACGAATGAGACTACTTACAATGCCAGCGTGAGTTTTCTGGGGCAGCAGGGGATGATGAAACCCGCGGAACACGATGATTTCAAACGCTTTACCGGAAGCCTGGGCGTGTCTACTCAGATCAACGATCTGATTACTGTGCGGGGAAGCATTCTATATTCCGACCGCACCAAGCGGTACCCCAATTCGACCAACGCGGCTGGCTTCGCCGCTGACCCCTGGTTGTACCTATATCGCTGGAGCAGACTGTTCCCTACGGGGGTATTGGAACACGGTGAAGAAATCAGGGATCCGTATTGGGATACAAAAAATTCCCATACCGCCGTACGCGGAAATAATTACACGAATCTCAATTTTGGAACCACGATTGATCTGAATGAGAATTGGAATATCATCGCCGATTACACGTTTGACACCCGGGTGGATAAAGACAATTCGTCTTTGCCTTCAATTACGGCCCGGGAACCCTGGTATACACCGGTCGCCTATCTGGATGAAAACGGAGATCAGGTATATGTAGATGAAAATGGGCAGGTGGTCGAGACAGGTGGTATTCCAGCTTACCGGCTTCCCCTGGTGAATTATGTGGGCAAAAACCAAAGTTATATTTATCAGTCTACCTTGGAAGCAAAACGACATACAGTCAACGCCTACACGACATATCTGCTGGAAATGGCCAGTAACCATGAATTTAAATTTACCCTGGGAACCAATCTGGTGGCCAATCGATGGAAAAGCCACTGGGGCCGAAAAACAGAGTTAATCAATAACGATAATGCCCAATACGATTTCGCCGTAGGTACTGAAACCACCGGTGGTGGAACCAACTGGGATTCTCAGTTGGGGTATTTCGGTCGAATCAATTATAATTTTGCCGATAAGTATTTACTCGAGGGTAACCTCCGGTACGACGGGACATCTAAATTCCCCAGCGATTTGCAATGGAGATGGTTCCCTTCATTTTCAGCTGGATGGGTGTTGACCAACGAAGGTTTTATGCGTGATATCCAAAGCGTGCTGAGCTATGCTAAGCTTCGGGGTTCCTGGGGGTCCATCGGCGATCAATCCGTGCCCAACAATCTGTATATTTCTTCATTGGGAATCAGCAAGAACACATGGTTGACCAGCGGGGGTGATCAATTTTTCCAGTTGGGTACTCCCAATTCCATTTCAGAGGGGATTACCTGGCAGGATATTACGACCCTCAACTGGGGTGCAGATCTGCGGTTTGCTGAAAACCGTTTTGGGGTGACCTTCGATTGGTTTGAACGAAACACTGAAAATATGATTATCCCCGGCAATGATCTGCCAGCCACCTACGGCGCATCTGCCCCGCAAGGGAACTTCGGGAATCTTCGGACACAGGGATGGGAAATTTCCCTGGACTTCACGCACCAATTTCGAAACGGGCTGGGGATCTCGGTGACCGGTAATTTATCCAATGCGATCACAGATATTACCAAAGCTGCTGACTGGAATATTCCCTATGAAAACCGGATCATCGACAACACATTTACCACTGGTAAAAGGTACGGTGATATATATGGATATGTAACCGATCGGTTGTATCAGGAGGATGATTTTGTGTACGACGAGACAGGAAATTTTGTCCAGGAGGTGATCGTGTGGCAGGGAACGGGTAAGCTGACCAATAAGCAGGCCGGCGAAAACCCTGTGTATCAGACTTATTTTGAGGATGGCAACCAAATCTTGTTAGTAAGTCCGGGAGATGTCAAATTTGTCGACGTGGATGGCGATGGGTATATCACGCCCGGAAAAGGGACTTTTGGTGATCCGGGGGACCGGGTTGTTATTGGAAATATTCTCCCACAATATGAATATGGGATGCGGCTTGCCTTAAATTACAGAGCTTTCGATTTTTCCGTGATCGGACAGGGTGTCGGGAAACGGAAAATCTGGGGATCAGGTCAACTGGCCATTCCCGGGTATTTTGCCAAAGAAGGGGCTATGCCACAGGCCATTGCCGAGGATTATTGGACGCCTGAAAACACGGATGCGTTTTATCCCAGGGCCTGGAACCTCAATGGGGCAAACTCGGGTTTTGTCATGCAACCCCAAAGCAGGTATCTGCTGAATATGGCCTATTTCCGGATCAAGAACATTACCCTGGGGTACAACATGCCGCAGCAATTACTCCGTGGAATCAATATCAATCAGGCCCGGCTTTACATTTCGCTGGAGAACATGTTCACCTTTGACAAATTGCGGGGATTGCCTATAGATCCAGAGGCCATCAGCGGTTATTCATCGCTGGCGAGCAACTACAATCTGGGGCGGACGGGCACATCCAACCCGACGTTTAAAATTGCGTCTGTAGGTCTTAACATCACCCTTTAAAATTGAAAATCATGAAATATATATATACATTCCTGATGGCGTGGATGACTTTGTTTATTGTCGGTTGTGAAGACTTTCTCGACCGACCCCCACTGACTGAACTGAACGATGATACAGCGTGGGAAACAGAGGAGAATGTTCGGTTGTACGCCAATAAATATTACACATCCTTTTTCCCGGGCTACGGGATCAATTTTAATTATTCCGGCGCTGCCTTGATGGGGTACCAGTTTAGTGACGATGTTTTTCTGTGGGGAAATCAAGGCAATTTTGGCCGATCTGTTCCCAACAGCGGAATTTGGGGAATGTCCCTCGTACGATCGATTAACATCATGATCGACCGCGTGCAAAATCGGATGCAGGATGTTCTGCCGCAAGAGGCCTTCAATCACTGGATGGGGGTTGGTCGGTTTTTTCGGGGACTGGAGTACGCTTATCTCGTTCGGGTGTACGGCGATGTACCTTATTACGACCACGTAGTCAGCGATGTGGATCTTGATGATCTGTACAAACCCCGCACTCCACGCAACGAGGTGATGGATGCGGTTTATGACGATTTGAAGTTTGCGATGGAAAACGTACGACTCAACGATGGTGATCAGCAGGTCAACCGATATGTTGTCGCAGCGTTTACCTCGAGAACTGCATTGCAGGAGGCATCGTGGCAGCGGTACTATTATGGAGATAACGATCGGGCGCGGAAATTTTTTGAATTGGCGGTGGAAGCCGGTGATTTTATCATCAACAGCGGCAGGTATGATATTGTGACTGATTTCAGGACATTATTTACCTCTAATAATCTGGCTGGAAATCCGGATGTAATCCTGTACCGTCATTACGATGGTTCGGTTAACGTACTCCATGCTGTGGCAACCAACAATAACTTATCTGAATCCGTCGGGTTTGGGCCCACATCAGACCTCATTAAATCCTTTATTTGTACCGATGGCGAGGCCTGGCAAAATTCATCCTACCCCAATGCCGGGGATTTTACCCTGGATTCCATGATCCAGACACGGGATTCTCGCCTGGAAGCGACTTTTTATGACATGCCGACGAATAAAAACCGGGCATCCTACTGGTATATCAACAAATTTTTACCCAGAAGTGTGGCCGAGATCGTCGAAGCCGGGAACCCTCCACCGGCTGAATTTACCAGCAATAAGAATGAAATTGATTATCCGGTATTCCGATATGCGGAGGCGTTGCTCAACTGGATCGAGGCAAAAGCCGAATTGGCCGATATGGGGCAGGGTTCTGTGAGCCAGGCCGACCTCGACAGATCGGTGAATACCATCCGCAACCGACCTTTAGCTCCAGAAGCCATTGCCAAAGGAGTGCAGCAGACCGCGCCTTTGGAGATAGGGAATTTACCCAACGATCCAGCCCGGGATGGAGACGTTTCTCCGCTGCTCTGGGAAATACGTCGGGAACGAAGAATGGAGTTTGCTTTTGAATACGGACGATTGGATGACCTGAAGCGATGGAGTAAATTGGAGTACATGGACACCGATCAAAATCCGGATTTACTTTCCGGAGGTTGGGTGAACTTTCCCACAGAACTTCCGGGCGAGCTGAGCAGTGGAAAAATCGGTCAAATCGCTGTAGTTAAAAAAGATGGTGAAGTAGTGGTGTATAATGGTTCCAATGGCGAGGAAATGACAGGGTTCTACCGCTCAACTGACACAGGTGACAGGCTGCCCTTTTTGGATGTGCCCAATGTGAATCCGTATCTCAGCCCTGTGGGTAAAGTTCAAATTGATGATTACAGGAGCAAGGGGTACGTCCTCGATCAAACCGAGGGGTGGCCCGAGAATTAAATTTCATGGATGATCAAGCTTCACGACAAAAAATTAATAAAATGACAAGTTCTATATCAAAATATTGGTTCGCTTTCCCTCTCGCCTTTTTGTTGGCTATTTTTGCGTGCGAAGAGGATTTGCCAAAGAATATTGAATCCGATGATGGAGTTCAACTCAATTCCATAAAGATCATCAACGCCGGAAGGGATGGAAACCAGGTGGTAGAAGGGGTAGTGGATGAGGTAAGAAAAACGGTCTCCTTCCCCCGACTGGATACCCTGACCGATTTCAGCAATCTCCGATTTGAGGCCGAAATGTCCCCTGGAGCCATGTTGGATCAGGAATCCTACGACGTGGGATTGGAAGATGGACAGTCCGAAAAGACCATTGTCATCAAAGTGGTCAATAACAAACGGTTTCGAGAATATCTGGTCACTATCCGTTTGTTGGTGCCGGTCTATGGCGCTGATTTTAACGACCCGGAAATATATGACCATACGAACAATGACCTGGGACATCCGGTATATCCTTCATTTGTGTCGTTATTGACCCGAGGTACAGGCTTTGACGGTGAGCATGTGTTGATCGTAACCCGTGCTGAGGGGGGATCCCATTTATTGAGTGTGGATGATTTGCGACAGGATAAGGTGGAGCCCATTCCGCTCAACATGACGGGCGTAGCAGGAGGTACCTTACCGATCAACGTGGGCGCGCAGGTGAATGGTCATACGTACATCGCGAGTTTGTCCGGTAGTCACGCTTCGCCGTTTCGGATTTATCACTGGACAGATCCTTCTGCGGAACCCGAAGTTGTCGCTGATCTTTTAACCGGTGATATCCCGGATGCGGGCAATCGTCACGGTGACAATATGTCCGTTAATCTTGACGAAAATGGAAACGGTTATATGTATTTTGGAGACAACGCAGTGACCAAGGTTTTACGACTCACCGTCACAGGATATACCGATATATCTGATCCGGTCGTGTTTGATAACGCCCCGGGATCCTCCTTTGTGATGTCGTATAATCAGATTGGACAAACTAATAATTATCTTTTCACAGGATATGACGCACCATTGCGGGTCGCGAATGAGTCTGGTGTGATTTCTTACCAATTAAACAACGATGCCATTCCATTGCGGAGTTGTGACGCACGTATTGTGCATTTCAATGGAGAACGATATTTGATTACGACGACAGCTGCACGAAGCGGGTCCGATGCCGTGGTGCTTTATATCTACGATATTACGCCGGGAAGTGATGCTGTGGAAGCATTGAAGCTTTTCAATGAACGCGCCGATAAATCTGCAGTTTTCCAATACTCTATGCTTGGTCCAACCAATGTCGCTCCGGGCACACAGACCGGATGGCACATCACTAAAGACGCAGAAGGAAAAGATGAAACCTTAACCGTGTATGGGGCTTCTGCCGATGCGGGATTTGTGATCATCGACTTTCCCATCAAAAAGAGCGATTGAGCCACTTCCAAACAGGTATTGGTGAACCTTAAGGGCCCCATGGTTATGAATAATTTTTTATGATTCGAAATTTTATCCGATTTGGTGTTTTGACCCTGGTGTTGGGGTACCTGGTGTCGTGTTCCAGGGAGGAAATCGAACCTGATATCATGCCACCTGATGAAGAGGAAATCCCTTTGAAATTTCCCAAAAAAGAAATGCGGGGGGTTTGGATGGCCACGGTGTGGGGGTTGGACTGGCCACAGGGCATGTACGATGAAGAAAGCCAGAAAAAATTATACACTGATTACCTGGATCTGTTCCAGTCGTTGAACATCAACACCATTTTCTTTCAGGTGAAAGGAATGGGTGATGCCTTTTACGATTCCCCCTTCGAACCCTGGAGCCAGAACATCACCGGCTCACGGGGCCAGGATCCGGGGTATGACGTACTTGAATTTCTGATTTCTGAAGCGCACGCCCGGCACATGCAATTTCACGCCTGGCTCAATCCTTACCGCATAGCGACGAGGGCCGGAGCGGGCACTGCGTATCCTGAACTGCATCCATCTGTAGATCCGGATTGGGTAGTCAGCCATGAAAAAATCCAGATATACAATCCTGCGGTACCCGAAGTAAGGCAGCGCCTGGTGGATATCGTCAAGGATTTGATCACGATATACGACGTGGATGGCGTGCATTTTGACGATTACTTTTACCCATCGCCTACCGCAGCGGGACAGATGGTATCGGACCAGGGAGATTACGAGGAATACGGACAGAATTATCCGTCGATCGAAGATTTTCGGCGGGCGAATGTGGACAAAGCGATAGAAAGGGTTTATGAAGCTATCGTGGAGACCAGACCCGAAGTGGTGTTTTCGATATCGCCGGCCCCGTCGCACGATTACAATTATGGGACCCTGTTTGCCGACGTCCGCAAATGGTGTCAGGAAGGCTGGGTGGACCTGGTTATTCCCCAACTTTACCAGGAAATCGGTAATCCCTACAACGATTTTCAGAACAATCTCAACTGGTGGTCGCAGTATCACTACGAAGCGGCCCTGATGGTGGGGCATGGTTTTTATAAATTTGGAGATGCGAATTCCCCGGCCGCTTTCCAATCCACGCGTGAATTGGCCGACCAGTTCGCGATGACCCGTCGCAACGATAAAGTCGTCGGGAATGTATTGTACAGCGCTCAGTATCTTCCACTCAATCGGATCGGAATTACCGATCGGTTGGCGGACTTGTATCAGCAACCGACGCTAAACCCTCCCTTGGGTCGTAGTGTCCTGGATGTCCCGGCCGGCCCGACGGATGTTCGGGTGGAAGGAGACAAGCTGAAATGGTCTGCATCGGGGGATCTGCGTTCGGTCGTATATTATTTCGCGGACTTGGAAGAAGAAGGAGTCCTCTTCACCCTCACCGACCAGAACGAGTGGCCCCTGGCCGGATCGGGCACTTACTGCGTATCGACAGTGAATGGCGAGTATACGGAGAGCGAGCGGGTTTGTAGGAAGGTGAATCGTTAAATCGGCTTGCATCGAATCGGCCCAGACGGGCTCCCTTTGGTCGTAAATCGGCTTGCGTGATGGCCTTTCGGGCGAGTTGACGAGTCAAATATATCCCCTGGCTCGGCAACCCCAGCGGCGCGCCTGCCTCTCCCCGGTTTACCGATCC
>CALGAA010000411.1 GCA_937952445.1 uncultured Bacteroidota bacterium
CCTTCTTAGCAACGTTCAGACCCGAAGACAACCGTTTGATTATCAACCTGACATTCCGATTTGTTTCATCCCAATTCTATGTCATATGTTGCAGATAGTTGGTTCAAATCGGACCAAATTTTATCCAGCCGGTCCCTATCTTCCTGATCCAGCGGAGGAGTTCCTTTGCGCGTATTAACGAGAATATTCAACCCCCGCAGGTTCATGAAATATTTGGCGGCAAGTGGATACTTCCTACCAATCCTGGAATCATTTTGAATGATAAATTCATTCACCGCCCGGACCGCTGGACCGGGGTGATTACCCCGGCGTCCATTTTTCCATAAAAACGCAAACAGTTCAGGATAAAAATTTCCAGCGATACAGGAAATACCTGCTCCACCATCCCGGATGGAAGTCAGGGCATCCGGGGAATGGGCATTGTAAATTCCAAGATTGGACTCTGCAGTCCCCTCTATTTTTTCGCGCACCACGCTCGCATCACATGAGGTGTCTTTAAAATATAGAAATCGGTTCGTTGCCTGAAGATCGGTGAGTAATTCCGGACTGACCAGCCGATGGTAGGGCCCCGGACACTCATAAATCCCAAGCGGAACACCGCGCGTTTCAGCCATGATGGCCTCGAAGGCCCGGGCCAATTCCGATTCCGGAGCATTTCGATCCACCAATACGGATGGAATGAGCACCACGGCCTCCACGCCCGTACCCGCAATTTTTTGAATAAATTCCACATTCTCTTCCGTCTTCGCAGAGAACGATCCCGTGGACACCACCGGAAGCCGGGAATGTCGCACGACAAAGCGGGTTAACTCCAACCGTTCTTCCGGTTCCAACTGAAACATTTCACTCGACCCACAATTGGCGAATAATCCCGCGGATCCAGACTCCTCGTACCAGGTGATCAATCGCTTCAAAGCCGGATAATCAATCTTCAGATCATCGGTAAAAGGCGTCATCATGACCGGCCAGAATCCACCGGGGAGCGCCGAAACAGAGTTCCATCGCACCAGATTCATCCCCGACCAGAGACTCCCCACACCGGCCATTATCCCTGCTTTCAATATAGTCCTCCTGCTAACTTTCAAATCAACCTCTTTTCCCATTTTATTCAAATTTTATCTCGATTATTTGTCCCACCACACGTGGGTAATAAAATTATCAGGACCTTGCCTGGCCACTGCGGCGTTGTAGTTCTCTTCATTGAGAAGTGGTTCATCCTTGGGGTAAATGAGACGCCCCGGCCGCAAGCCTCCTGTTTCGTTATCCGGATAGTTCACCGGCACGAGCTCCGGATAACCCGATCGACGATAATTGGCAAATGCTTCATAGCCGTTCATAAAAGTAGCTACCCAGTATTGTGAATTGATCTGCTCGAGCGCAGCTTCCTGGTTATTGCTGCCAATATACGGGTTGTTCTCCAGATATTCGTTGATCTCGGATTCGGTAATCACAGCAGATGGTTCATAACTGGCCACATTTTGCATATCGCCACGGACACCATTTTCATAATATGTTTTGGCATCACCTGATATCCAGCCACGTACAGCTGCTTCTGCGAGCAACAATTGAGTTTCAGCGTAAGTAAGCAGCATTCGATAGCCGTCCAATTTCCCATATACATCCCGGTTGAGGGTAGAATACTGATTTTCCTGCGCAGGGTGATTGGGATCAAAACTCGGGTCATTTTCCAGGGTAAAACGGTCCAAACCGTTGGGCAATCCTTTTTGAATCGCAGGATCATCATTTTTGGTCGAAGGGTCATAAGGATCCGTGTAAACCGCCACCATGTGCCTCAATCGGGGATCATTCCGTTCCTTCAGAAAATTGAAGAATGTAGCACTAATTTGGCCAGTGGCCGAAGTGGCAAACATAAAGCTGGCTCCATTGCTCAACTGTTCGACGGTTCCTTCAGCATCGGTTGCTTTGATTTTGAGGTTGTCTGCATTGCTTTGCATCAGATCTTTCGCAAAGGCTTTTTTTACCCATTCCTGAGCTTTCGCAGGATCTGCTTTACTCAGCCGCATGGCAAGCCGCAACATAAGGGAATTTCCCATTCGTTTCCACTGGCTGATGTTCCCCTGATAGGCAATGTCAAACTCCGAAAAATTATTGGCCGAAGCATCCAAACCATTTACCGCCCCATCCAATTGATTTAACATTTGATCGTAAATGCTTTCCTGGGAATCGTATTTGGGTTTATAAATCCCCTCATAATACCCCAATCCAGCTTCTGAATAGGGCACATCGCCGTATGCATCGGTCAATCGGTGGTAAACCAGTGCTTTCCATATCGTCGCCATGTGGTATAGATTGCGATAATCCGGATTGTCCCGGGACAATTGAATCACCTCCTCCACCAACTTTCCAATGTTGTAACTCGCATACCATAAGACGTCGTTATTCCCCTGATGGAGCACGTACTTGTCTCCGTGCCAGTTAAAGATACCCACATTGCTCAGCGATGCAAAATGCTGAACGAAAGCCGCACAATAGTACATATTCCCACCTTTATCTTCGCCCGGGTACAGGGCGGTTTGCATCTGCGCTGTGGTCAGTAAATATCCCGGATTGAAACGTTCTGAAGTCACTGCGTTGGGGTCAGTATTGACTTCCTCAAAATTCCGGTCGCAAGCAAAAGTGAGCAGCAACAGAGCACCACACACCATATATATTATTCTACACATCATTGTCTTCACTTTTTTAGAATTTAAGATTTAGGTTCACTCCAAAATTACGGGTTTGAGGCAATGGATCATCCTCCCTGCCCTGCGCATTGCCGGAGGTAAAATTGGTATCCGGATCTATATTTTTAGCCCTGTTCATCAGCAAATGGAGGTTGTTCCCGATCAGTGAAATACTCGCATCGGATAAAAATCCACTTCGCTGCACGAGGCTTTGGGGCAGTTGGTAAGTCAGGGACATATTGCGCAGTTTGATAAAACTTGCGTCGTACAAATAATCGTCCACTGCCTGCCGACGCCGGACAACAATCGCCCGGTTTCCAGCGCGGTCTGCGGAAACGTGAACGGTGTTTGGTTGACCGGATTCCGTTACCCCGGGCAACACCACGCCGTCTTTACGGCCCAGCAATGATCCCGGCGACATACCCCGGTGATCAAGGCTATAAGCCGTTTCGGAATAAATTTTGGCGCCAAATTTCCCATCGATCAAAAAGGAAAGCGACAGGGACTTGTATTGTAGTCTGTTCATAAGTCCACCGGTCCATTTGTGAATACCGGATCCAAAGGTTACGATATCATTGGGAACGATGGGCAATCCGGTTTCATCGATGATATCCTGTCCCTGCTCGTTACGCAATATGGTTCGGCCCACGATCTGGGCATATTCCATCCCTTCGATCAATTTTATAGCTGCCCGGCCGTCCGCCAAAACCAGTTCGTTGGTGTTGTCAGAGATCTTAAGTACGACATTTTTATTGTACGACATATTGGCAGAAACATCCCATGAAAAATCGGATTTTTGAATAGGCGTACCCCGCAATAAGAGTTCAGCACCTCGGTTG
>CALGAA010000412.1 GCA_937952445.1 uncultured Bacteroidota bacterium
CCCGTTGTAGATAATTCCATCCAGGACGATCAGCGGTGAGTTGCTCGCTGACAATGAATTCTGTCCCCGAATGGAAAAAGCAGGTTGACCACCCGCGCCTCCTCTGCTTTCAATATTCACTCCGGCTGTTGCTCCTGCGAGCGATTGCAGGAGGTTCACGTTGGCCTGATTGGCTTTATCGTCGAGATTAATCCGGTCTACCGCGCCGGTCAGGTCGCTCTTTTTCACTGTACCATACCCCACAACGACCAGTTCATCCAGCATCTGTGCATCCGACTCCATTTCGACGTTGATAATGGTCTGTCCATTCACGGGCACTTCCATCGTTCTGTATCCTACGTATGAAAACACCAATACGGCATCCTCCGCCACACCTTGCAATTGAAAATTGCCATCGAAATCCGTCGAGGTACCGTTGTTGGTTCCTTTCACCACTACGTTCACTCCAATCAGAACTTCCCCATCGGCGTCAGTTACCGTACCGGAAATATCCACATCCGCTTCTTCCACCGGAAGGTTGAAAACATTCGGTGTTGGCTTCAATGCCTTGTCCGGACCATTGGCGATCCCCGCTGAAGGAAGGATCAGGCCACAGAGGCATACCCAAATAATTTGTACAATTTTTTGATTGATCATATTCAATAAATTTTCGAGTTCGCGTAAAATCCTGGTTGCCGGATGGGGGATGATTCTCCGGTAATATGGGAGAAGCGAAATCCGGTAACGTACACTAAATTAGGAAATCCATTTTATAATAAAAAATAATTACCTAACCCTTAACTTTTTTTGCGGGCAATGCAGCGAGCCCCAGCGAGATGAATACAAACGTTCACCCCGCAACAGCGGGGGGAACACCAAACGGAGCGAGCCGGAGGCGAGCTATCCAAACGTCCAGCGAGCCCCAGCGAGAGGGGCACAAACGTTCACCCCGCGACAGCGGGGGGAACACTCAGTTCGATTCACATTGGAACCAACACGATCTTCCTCAAATCCAGCATCGCCCCTTCTTCCTTTTTGTTTCCAGATTTGAACGTCAGATTATTTTGACCAGCTTTGAGTTGGATGGTGCCGATCAACTCTGTTCGGAACGTAAACCAGGAACCGGTTTTTCCGATCACCCCTTTGATCTTGTTTTTCTCCCCTTCAAACAGAAAAGTTTTTCCCGACCGGGCATCATCGACGGTCCATTCCAGGTAGGCTTTGTATTTTCCAGCCTTATCAACCTGAACTTCCCAGCGCGCTTCATCTTCCGTGTTAAACCAGCCAAAGGCTTTCCATTCCGGCATATATTGAATGTTTGGTCCTGTGGTTTCAGCATCCGCCGCGTGAAGGATGATCCGACCATCCTTTTCTGCATGGACGGTTTTCAATTGATTTGTTTCAGGACGATCCTGTTTCAACCGGACAGGCATCAGATCGTGCACCGCATCGACGATGATTTCTTCTACTTCGGTCGAAAAGGGCGAAGGTTTGTCGTAATAGTACATACTCATATCAGCCTCGTACCCGCCTTCCTCAATGACGCGTTTTGAAGCGATGTAACAAGGTACTTCATTCATGTACCCGTTCACCCACATCAGCTCGGCTCCCAGGGATTCTTTGATCCGGTAGGAATAATCCACCACTACTTCTCCAGCCAGGTTGACCATAGCCATTTGATCGCCAAATGCCCACACCTGAATCGGATATGAAATCGACGACGGTATGGGATCGCCCCGGAGAACTCTTTCCAGCGCCAATCGGGCATAATATCCTTTGATCGTATGATCATTGCTGGCCAGCTGAACCAGTTCATCCGTATCCGGTACCTTTTCAAATGGCAAATCAACCCGCGTGATGCGACATTCGGGCACCCCGGCCAGGGTGTCCAACTGGGCAGTGAGGAGTTTATCGACCTGATTGGCAATATCGGCTCCATGCGTCTTCATGTCATCCATGCTGCCCCGGGGATTGGGATTGGCATCCCCGCCACATCCAATGGCCACCATCGCGATGACGCCGGGATGACGTTTTTCTATATTTATTTTTGCCTCGCTCATCCAGTCCCCGTGAATTTCATTCACAGCCCCGGAAAGCGTGGTTCCGTGGCACGCATAGTTGACCAGCACACCGCGGAGATCTCCATC
>CALGAA010000413.1 GCA_937952445.1 uncultured Bacteroidota bacterium
GTTAAGTGAGCGGAGCTCCCTTTCCGTTTAGGGCCTTCGGCCGTTTGGTTGTTTCGTTGATTCATTTATTGGTTGGAATTTTATCTGGGCTGGGTTTCCTTTCCTGTTGTATATGGCATAGTTCGTAGGCTTAAATGAGGAAGTAGGGTAGGGCTGTCCATTTCGCGGGGCGAATTTGGGGTTTGTGAATCTTTGCACCGGGGCGCAATGATTCGTTTGTGTTAAGTGAGCGGAGCTCCCTTTCCGTTTAGGGCCTTCGGCCGTTTGGTTGTTTCATTGATTATTTTATCGACACATACCCCATAAAGTCGAAGGGATTCAACCATCCACTAATGGCTGGTTTTTTCGAAATCGTCCGATCAGTACGGTCAAAATTATAGCACAAACCAAAAAATACAGATCCACAAAAAATCGGTCAAGTACGATTTGCAAAAACGTTAAACCCGCCACGGACAAACTGCCCGACAAGAAGAATAGCCTGAGGAGGGATACCGCAATGCACGACCAGATCAGCACCAAAAACAAATTATACACCGTATTTTTTCGTCGTCGATAATAGGCCGTAAGGTAAGAGACAACCAAAGTCATACCCCCCACCAGAATAAAATGCATCGAAAACGGAGACCACACATTGCGATCCGGATAAAAGTCCCGGATTAGATCAATCGCAGCATGGGAAAAAGTCAGCGCAATGCCGATTTGCCACGCTATCTCGGGGAATTTCATGATTACCAGGACCATAAGAAGCCCAAAAAACCCGTAATTCACCACCATTCGAAGGATATCCCTTAGGAGAGCGGATCCAAACCCATCAGCATAAGATCGATTGAGAGAATCCACGATGGGTTCCAATGAATAGGGAACGATGGCGTGAACCACGATCGCCAGAATGGCCAATAGTAGGATTTCTTTTACAACCGAGAAGGAATTGTTCAGCCGGCTTGGAACATATTCCTTGGTGATCGTCGCCAATGTCTCTCTGCTTTTCCAGGCGGCAAGGCCATACGCCCCGCCGAGCAGGAATCCAAAAGTAAATTCCATCATTTTCCACCAATCCCTCAAAATCGTATGGGGGAATCGGGCATTGATCACAATAAACAAACTACCCAGTCCAAAACCCAGCGCTCCTCCCACCAGACCGTAGATCGCAAAACGTCGGATCAGACTGAAATCAAAAGCCAATAATTTTGTTTTGTAATACATCAACAAGGCTATCGCCCCCATCAACAATGCACCCCAAGACTCATCCCGGGGCCGATCCGGTCCCGAAAAATATAATAGTTTGGGATCGTTAATCATTTTAAACCCCAATAAAAAAGCAGCTAACATGATCAAAAAACCCACCAGAATCACCTTTCCGGGAATCCGGTGGTATAGAAAACCCAGCGAAAACACGACCCCACCCAATAATCCCCAAACACCACCTTTCAATGTCGTACCGGCCAAACCCCACCATACCGTGTCCGGATTGCGAAGAAAACCCAGGGTCTGCCCATAGGTCATTTCACCTCCCAGGCCTATTCCCACGACACCAAAAACGGTTAGGATCGCGGTCAACTGTGTGGGTAATTTAAGTAAAATACCCAGCGATAACCCCAGCATGGCACCGGGGATCATTGCTCCAAAAGGTCCGCCACCAATGTGTCCGCGCAACCCCCAGCCCAACATCATTGCCAGGGCAGGGAACAAAATGAAAAGCCATTGGGTCGAAAGATTTTGTTTCATGGAAGAGGTATTACTATTGCCATCTAATATTACACAATTGTTGGACCAGTAGCTACGATCAAAGGCCATAAGGTTAAGATAGAGGTAGAAAAACCAAATATAGTATGGATGAAACCTTGCATCCCGGCTTCATTCCCCTGTCCATCCCGCACGGAAGAGTTAATTTAAAAATTCCGGGAATAGAACCAGGGAACGATTTTTTCCAAACTGTTGCAGACCTCAAACACCCACAGGATATAGCTCTGTTGACCCAAACGAACATGGTGTTTTAGTGCCAGATTCCCAAACGCCATTTCGTCCCAGGGGAATAGGCATTTTTATTTATCTTGCACGCTCAAAATTCCTAAATTCGCCGCCCTGGCCCTATTCAATACCTGTCAGAGGGGGATGAATACTACTTTTGTAACAAACAGGTCACGATCCCTATGTGGAAACTTTTACAACAAAAGCAATTTCTGGTCCTTGCCGGGCTTGCAATATTTATCCTTTTCATTTCGATTGTTGAGTTGGATCCCTCCCGCCCTGTATTGACTTACACCGCAGGCATTGCCATATTGATGGCATTTTGGTGGGTGACGGAAGCCATCCCCATAGCTATTACGTCTTTGTTACCTGTTTTTTTATTCCCACTTTTTGGTGTGATGGATAGCGGAGATGCAGCAAGCGCATACATCAATTACATCATTTTTCTGTATATCGGGGGATTCATGATGGCTTTGGCGATGGAGAAATGGAATTTGCACAAACGAATCGCCTTATATGTACTTCTCACCGTGGGTCAAAAACCCTTGCAGGTCCTATTTGGATTTATGTTTGCTTGTTTTTTCCTGTCGATGTGGATGAGTAACACGGCCACGGCGATGATGATGGTTCCGATTGGATTATCAGTCGTGAAAAACCTGGAAGAATTTTATCCGAAAGAGATTATCCAAAGATACAGCGTGGCTATATTTCTGGGTCTGGCTTACGCCTGCTCCATCGGGGGTGTAGCGACTTTGATCGGTACTCCCCCCAACTTATCCTTTGCCCGGATTTACGCCATTTCGTTCCCTGAGGCTGATGAAATCAGTTTTGCCACCTGGATGATGTTTGCTCTCCCCCTGGGGATCATCGTAATGGTGGTGGCCATGTTCGTTCTGTACCTTTTATACGTGCCCAAAAAAGGGATGGGAGCGATATCCCGGGATATGTTGAAACAGAAATATGCTGAACTGGGAGCGATGTCCCGCGAAGAAAAATGGGTGGGTGCGTTGTTTACTTTGATGGCGTTGTTGTGGATTTTCCGGTCACCGATAATCGTCGGATCGTTTCAAATCCCCGGATGGTCCCAATTATTCTCCAATCCAGGCTATTTCAATGATGGTTCTGTAGCCATAGCCATGGCAGTTATTTTGTTTTTGATCCCTTCCAGGGAAAATGGAGGGTTGATGGACTGGAAAACAGCGGTGCGTTTACCCTGGGATATCGTTTTGTTATTTGGTGGAGGATTTGCGCTGGCATTGGCCGTAAAAGACACCGGCCTGGGCCTTTGGTTGGGTGAATTGGTCACCCAAAGTGGTCATTGGAGTCCGGTAGGTTTGATGGCTGTTCTCACTGCGGGCATGTCCTTTTTGACAGAATTCACCTCCAATACGGCTACCACAGAAATGGCTCTTCCGATTATTGCGGGCATCTCCGAAAGTTCAGGAATACCCCCTTTATTGTTGATGGTCCCGGTAACGGTAGCAGCATCCATGGCTTTTATGCTGCCCATTGCTACCCCACCAAATGCCATCATTTTTGGCAGTAGCTCACTGCGAATCATCGACATGGTCAAAGCAGGATTTATCATCGATATCATTGCTGTGTTGCTGAATATTGCGGCGATGTATTTATGGGGAATACCTGTGTTTGGCATCGATATTTGAGATTAAGAAAATGGTATGGGCACAAAGGTCGGCAATGTGATGATAGATTTTTTACCCTTTCTCCCTATTGGCTTAGGATCATATTTGCCCTCCCTGCGTTATCGAAAATTCAGATTTTATGGTAAATGACAGGCATATGTTAATTCGCTGAACTTATAAATAACCTTACCAGAATCCCTCAGAGGATTTAACACACCCCAGGACAATCTAAGGGGGGGCTTCATCCGTTTATAGTATACTTTCTTTTTAGTGCGGGACCTCAGAAGGCGTTATTAACAAAAAAACACTTTCACTATGAGATCCACACGTACCAATCAATTTTCCGTATTAATTATATTTTTTAGTTTGGTTTTGACCTTTGATTTGGCTCAGGCTCAGGAGGATCAGGATAGCATCGCGATCACAGAATGGGGCGAGATACACGAAGGTCCTACCGCAATGGTTCCCTTGCCCGATAGTAATTTTATACTGATCCAAAAACAAGGTCAGGTCGAACTTCTCGATAACGACGGAAACCACATCGGCGAAATACTCGATTTATCCACCCACATCGGTGACGCAGATGGGGAACGGGGATTGCTGGGGGTGGCCATCCATCCATCGTACCCTGCCCAACCCTATATTTATTTTAACCATACAGACATCGCCAACCATACAGCGATCGTCCGGTACACGCTTGATCCGGACACCACAGGAATCGATACCCTGACACGGAAAGTGATTCTCACTATTGAACAACCATATGGCAACCACAATGGCGGTTGGATGGCATTTGGTCCTGATAATTTTCTGTACATCGGAATGGGAGATGGTGGTTCTGCCGGAGACCCTGAAAACCGCGCGCAGGATCTGAGCACCTTACTGGGCAAAATGCTCCGGATCGATGTCGATGGTGCCGAGCCTTATGAAATTCCAGAGGACAATCCTTTTGTCGATTCCACAGGATACCGACCCGAGATTTGGTCATATGGATGGCGAAATCCCTGGCGATTTAGTTTTGACCGGGAAACAGGGGATATGTGGATTGGTGATGTGGGCCAAAATGAAGTCGAGGAGATCAGTTGGGAATCGAGTGATTCCACCGGAGGACTCAATTATGGATGGCGGTGCTACGAAGGGGATCAGGAATTTGATACCAGTGAGGGGTGTAATGGTCCATTTGTAGAACCAATTCTGACCCGTAATCATTCGACTGACGATGCCTCCATTATAGGCGGTTACCGATACCGCGGACCTGATACCACATTAACGGGTAATTACTTTTTTGCAGATTTTATTTCAGGAAACGTGTACATGGCAGTGTTTGCGGATGCGGATACACTGGCCGTGGATTCGTTGCATACGATCGGCAATATCGGTGGCATAGCTTCTTTTGCTGAGGATAACGATGGTAATTTATACGCGATATCACTCAACGGTCCGGTTTACCGAATCGGAGAAGGAGGGGAAATAGCTGCGCCTTGCGATTCCATACCAGCACCAGAGCTAACCATAGTGGATAATGAAACAGATTCTACCTTTTTGACCACCGATTCAACTTACGCACAGTACGTGTGGTATTACAGCGAAACGTCCGATCAAAAAGAGGAATTTGAAGCCATCGATTCGACGTCAAATCATGAATTTTATCCGGAAGCGGAAGGAAATTATTTCGTGGCGGTGACGGATAGCAACGGTTGTGTGGCAGAATCGGAAATCGTAGAGGTGGTAATGACCAACGCCGTGAGCGCGCTGGAGTTTTATAAAATCGAAATTTTCCCCAATCCGGTGACGGACTACATCAACATCCGGACTGATGAGGTCTTACCTCAGGCGCGTATCGAGATAATCAATAGCCAGGGAAGATTGATCCGGCACGAACAGACCCAACTGCCCGGTACGCTTTCCATGCAAAATCTACCTACCGGTATGTATTTCGTGAAGTTTATGACGAACAATAAATATCATGTAGCCAGGATATTCAAAGAATAGAAATTAGAAGAGAGATTGGATTTCGGATATTGAAATTGACATTGGATAGCGGGAGCTTGGATTGCGGTGCGAAATTCCGGGGAGTCAGAACATAGCTGTTACTTTTTTTGCTGAAAAAAAAGTAACCAAAAAAGCAGCCCTCTGCAAAGGCGTCCCAGCTCGCGTACAAGCTCCCGGCTAGATCTGGAGTCAACATCAAAACCCGTATCCTACCCCAATA
>CALGAA010000414.1 GCA_937952445.1 uncultured Bacteroidota bacterium
GCCTCCAACTGTTCAATACTCGAAATAATGCTATTGGCCTGCAAAATACAATGATAGATATGATCCCAAAAACCGGAATACGAACCCGTCGTGACCGAATGATTGAACGAGTATAACCCATCCAGGCCTCGCCCCTGTGAAAATATCGTCAGATCACCCCCTTTAGCTTCTGCATACATGATAAAATTTCGGCCGTAATATGCGGAGCTTCGCATTTTGCTCAGTAATCCATTCATGATTACCCGTGCATCGGCCGGGGTCTGAATCGACGAACTTGCATCCCCCGAATTACTGGGCTTGACGTCGAGAAAATCTTCTCCACAGGCAGTTAGCCCTAACATTAGAACGGCAAATATGTATATTTTGAACGTTTTCATTTTTGATACTTTTATATTTTAAAACCCAATTTCAATTCCAAATGTGAACGTTTTTCCGTACGGTGTTTCCCAACCCCTCGTGGAATACTGATTCACCTCGGGATCGGCCAGTTTATATTTGGAGAAGGTCAATAAATTGGTTCCATTAAAATAAATTCGTGTGTTGTCCATGCCTACTTTTTGGAGGAACATCATCGGAAGATTATAGGCCAGTGTGATGTTTTTCAAGCGTAAAAAACTCGCATCGTAGAGATTTCGACTGCTAAACTGGATCGCATCCGTCGGGTCAAATCCCTCGATTCTGGGCAGACTCCTGGTCGGATCTTCTGCTGTCCACATATTATCATATTGATACTGAGCCCGAATACGCTCCCAATAGTATCCGTCGTCCACCACATCTTTGCTCGCGCCGTCGTACAAATCACCACCTATTTTGTACACAAAATTGGCGGAAAGGCTGATTCCTTTTACCTCCAGATCTGTACCAAATCCACCAAACACGTCGGGAATCCCATCGCCGATCAGGACATAATTGGCATCTTGCCAGGAATAAGATGCCCCCCGACCATCGATCAGAAATTCGCCGGCGGTGGGATCGTTAGGATCGTTGACATACCATCGGTTGTTTCCATTGGCAGGATCTACACCGGCCCATTCATATCCGTAAAAGGCCAGGGTAGATTCCCCTTCCCGAAACATAAATTGGGCTCTGGCATCAGACCCTGTCGGATCGTACCAGATGATATCTGCTCCTTCCTCCTCTCCTTCGGCGCGATACAGCCGGGTTACCCTGGAATTGATCAAAGAGGCATTGAGGTTGATGCCCCATCTCACGTTCCCCGACCGAATCAAATCTCCTCCCAGCGACAATTCCAACCCGCGGTTGTTGATTTCACCTACATTTTTCAACGTTGAACTAAATCCGGTAACCCTCGAAATCGGAACGCTTTGGAGCAAATCTTTGGAATCCCGATTGAAATATTCGATCGTACCATATATCCGCTCTTCCAGGAACCCAAAATCCAATCCCACGTTGGTGGTGTAATTGGTTTCCCAGGTCAAATTGGCGTCTGCAATGGTACTAATCCCGCCTCCGGCTTGTTCCAGGTAACTGATTCCATACGCCGTCAGAGAACGCCATCCATAGTTGGTAGAAGGCAGGGTCCCGTTGACCCCATAGGAAGCCCGCAGTCTCAGATTGCTCAAAGCGGACGTCTGATTGAAAAACCGTTCCTTGTCCAGTCTCCAGGCTCCGGACACGGAATAGAAATTGCCCCAACGCGTATCGGGGCCCAGTTTTGATGAACCGTCTCGCCGGAAGGAAGCGGAAAGATAATATCTGTCGTCGAAGCTGTACTCTGCCCGGGACAAATACGATTGTATCGTATTTCCCCAAAAATAGGCGCTTGCATCCAATTCCCCCGCAGTTGCAACGGTATGCAAAGCACTGGAAGGCAATCCGTTTCCGGTCGAACGTTGAAAATCCGTTTGATTTTTTTCCGCCTCAAAGCCCGCTAACAAGCCGAGGCGATGCCGGCCAAATACCTGGTCGTAGTTTAAGGTGGTAGAAGAAACCAGTTTGCTGTAATTGGTGGTCATGTCCGACACCGTACCGCCGGCGTTGGATCCGTTGAAGTGATTTGCGCTGTAATAAATATGGTCTTTTGTCCGGGTATTATCATAAGAAAACACCGTTCTGGCGTTGAGTCCCGGCAATATATTCACCTGGAGCGTTTCCGTAGCAGAAAGACGGAGCGTGTTCCCGCTATTTTCCCATTCATTATCGTAATACACATTGTTTTGTCCATAGCTTCCATAACGGGCTGTCCATGGCTCACCGGTTTTGTAATCTGTCGGCCAATACAATCCCCACAACAAATTGCGTGTCTGCAAATAGTAATTACTGCTAAGGTTTCGGGTATCATTGAACCCAGTCAGTTCACTGCTGGAGATATTGATATTGGATGAAAAATCGATCCGTTCCCCTATTTTTTGAGAAAGGTTCACCCGGCCGGTGATCCGGTCATACCCGTTGATTTTGATCCGGTTCATATCATTGGTATAGGATAAGGAAGAATAGTATCGGGTATTTTCATTCCCTCCGCTCACCGAAATATCATTGGTCTGGTACACCCCGGTACGGAAAAGGGCGTCTTCCCAGTCGAAGTATTGGCCTTCGCGATTCACCATCCCATCGGTCATGCCCCGGATATTTACATTTTCGGCCAGACCGGTACCATTGGTTTCAAAATAGTATCCGTGCTTGTTAAATTTTACGTTGAGTCGTCGGAGGGCGTCGGCATTAGCATCTGCTTCCCCAATGCCTCTTCCGGTATTGTAATCGTGAAAGACCCGGTACAGCATATTTACGTTGTCCTGCGTGCTGGCCGGTTCATAGTTATCCGTCGCCCAGGAAGGCGTGAATCCGATAGAGGATCGGAGTGTAAATCTGGGTTTCCCCAATTTTCCTTTCTTCGTCGTAATCAAAACCACCCCATTGGCGGCCCTCGAACCATACAGAGAAGATGCCGCGGCGTCTTTCAAAATCGTGATCGATTCGATATCCGAAGGATTGATCGAATTCATCACATTATTGGTCGCATAGATATACCCACTTAACTGTCCCGTATTCCCCGAACTGACAGGGACCCCATCTACCACGTACAGTGGTTCGTTGGAAGCGTTCATCGAGCCAATGCCCCGGATGCGGATGCTGGTGGTCGCTCCGGCCTGACCACTGGATGAGGCCACCTGGACACCAGGCGCTTTTCCGATTAACGCATTTTGGAATGTGGTGGTGGGAATATCCTGAATTTCCCGGG